>NZ_JBFAWH010000003.1:541778-623712 GCF_040680235.1 Streptomyces sp. NPDC052101 | reverse complement strand
AAGATGTCGGCCTTGTCGACGACCTCGTCCAGCGTCGTCACCTGGTAGCCGTCCATCGCCGCCTGCAACGCGCAGATCGGGTCGATCTCCGTGACGATCACCCGCGCGCCCTGGCCACGCAGCGACTCCGCACACCCCTTGCCCACATCACCGTAACCACAGACCACCGCGGTCTTGCCACCGATCAGCACATCGGTCGCCCGGTTGATGCCGTCCACCAGCGAATGACGACAACCGTACTTGTTGTCGAACTTCGACTTCGTCACCGCGTCGTTCACATTGATCGCCGGGAACAGAAGGACACCATCACGCTGCATCTCGTACAGACGATGGACACCCGTCGTGGTCTCCTCGGTGACACCACGGATCTCGGAGGCCAGCGCGGTCCACTTCTGGGGGTTCTCGCCCAGGGTGCGGTGGAGCAGCTGGAGGATGACGCGGTGCTCGTCGGACTCGGCGGTGTCCAGCGCGGGGACCTCGCCGGCCTTCTCGTACTCGACGCCCTTGTGGACGAGGAGGGTGGCGTCGCCGCCGTCGTCCAGGATCATGTTCGGGCCGCCCGTGGGGCTGTCCGGCCAGGTCAGCGCCTGCTCCGTGCACCACCAGTACTCCTCCAGCGTCTCGCCCTTCCAGGCGAAGACCGGGATGCCCTGGGGGTTGTCGGGCGTGCCGTTCGGGCCGACGGCGATGGCGGCGGCCGCGTGGTCCTGGGTGGAGAAGATGTTGCAGGAGGCCCAGCGGACCTCGGCGCCGAGGGCGACCAGGGTCTCGATGAGCACGGCGGTCTGCACCGTCATGTGCAGGGAACCGGTGACACGGGCGCCGGCCAGCGGCTGGGCCTCGGCGTACTCCTTGCGGATCGCCATCAGGCCCGGCATCTCGTGCTCGGCGAGAGTGATCTCCTTGCGGCCGAACACGGCCAGAGAGAGGTCGGCGACCTTGAAGTCCTGTCGGTTGTCGACAGTCGTCATTGCGAGCTGCTCCTCGGGATTGGGTCGAGGTGGGTACGGCTGGTCTGCGCGGCGGCGGACACAGGGGTGCCCGAGAAGAGGACACAGGCATGCCCGCGTACGCGCAGCGCAGTCCGTCGGAGGCCCTCTCTCCCTCGGTCGGTCCGCTTCGGGACCGCCCGACCGCCATCAGCAGCGACGTCTGGCTCCGTCCCAAGCTACACCGGACGGCCGGGTCGGCCCCAGTCCGCATCCGCATGGTTCCGGCCGCGCGCGAGGCGGTTTCGAGGCGCGGCGAGGGGGCAGAAGGGCGGCCGCTGGGGGCGCGGAAAGTGGGGAACAGGAGCCCACAGACCGGTGCGAGCGGGGACTTTCGCACCTTGGGGCCGGGGCGGGGTGGGGCAGGATGCAGGGGAGCCGGGGCCGTCCGGTTCCGCTCGCGAGGTGTCCGATGGAACGGTGCCTCGCGCGACGAAGGCGTTAGGAGATCGACGTGACCAGTCCGGCCGGCCCTCCCTCGACGGATGGCCGCGATGACGAGCGGCGGCAGGTCAAGCTGCTGGCGGTGACCGCCTGCCCGACCGGCATCGCGCACACGTACATGGCGGCGGAGAAGCTCGCGCAGGCCGCCGCGATCCGTGGCATCGAGATGAAGGTGGAGACCCAAGGGTCCATAGGGGCCGAGAACGTCCTCGATGACAACGATGTCAGAAGCGCGGACGGCGTCATCGTCGCCGCCGACAAGGACGTCGACCTGAGCCGGTTCGCGGGCAAGCGGGTGCTGACGGTCGGGGTCGCCGAGGGCATCCGCCATCCCGAGCAGCTGATCGAGCGGGTGCGGTCGGCGCCCGTGTACGCGCCGGGCGGGGAAGCCGGCGGTTCGGCGGCCCGGTCCGCGGGTGGCGCCGGCAGGGAGCGGGGGCCGGTGTACAAGGCGCTGATGAACGGCGTGTCGTACATGATCCCGTTCGTGGTCGTCGGCGGTCTGCTGATCGCGGTCTCGCTCGCGCTCGGCGGGCATGCGACGTCCAAGGGCTATGTGATCCCGGACGGCACCTTCTGGGCACATGTCAACGCGATCGGCGGGATCGGCTTCCAGCTGATGATCCCGATTCTGTCCGGTTACATCGCCTACGCGATCGCCGACCGGCCGGCGCTGGTGCCGGGCATGATCGGCGGCTGGATCGCCAACACGGGCGAGCTGTACGACTCCAAGGCGGGCGCGGGCTTCATCGGGGCGATCGTGACCGGGTTCCTCGCCGGGTATCTGGTGCTGTGGATCAAGAAGGTCCGGGTGCCGAAGTTCGTGCAGCCGATCATGCCGATCATCGTGATCCCGATCGTGGCGACGACGGCGCTCGGGCTGTTCTTCATCTACGTCATCGGCAAGCCGATCTCCTGGGTCTTCGAGCATCTGACGAGCTGGCTCGGCGGGATGACGGGGACGAGCGCGATCCTGCTCGGTGCGATCCTCGGGCTGATGATCGCCTTCGACATGGGCGGGCCGGTCAACAAGACGGCGTTCCTGTTCGGCGCGGGACTCATCGCGAGTGGCAACCAGACGGTGATGGGCATGTGCGCGGTAGCGATCCCGGTGATGCCGCTGGGGCAGGGGCTGGCCACGCTGATCCGCCGGCGGCTGTACACCGAGCAGGAGCGGGAGACTGGGCTCGCGGCGCTGTTCATGGGCTGCTTCGGTATCTCGGAGGGTGCGATTCCGTTCGCGGCGGCGCGGCCGGCGCAGGTCATCCCGGCGAACATGCTGGGCGGTGCGGTGGCCGGTGCGGTCGCGGGGCTGGCCGGGGTGAAGGACGCGGTGCCGCACGGGGGGCCGATCGTGGCGGTGCTGGGCGCGGTGAGTGGGGTGCCGACGTTCTTTGTCGCTGTGGTGATCGGGTCGGTGGTCACCGCGTTGGTGACTGTGGCGTTGGTTGATGTGAGTGGGCGTCGGGGGCGTGTGGGGGCGGTCGTGGGGGCTTCCGGTGGCCCTTCGGATGCGGGTTCGGGTGTGGTGGGGAATGGGTTCCCACCCGCACGCCCTGTGCGGCAATCGGCGTCGGCGGGTGCGGGTGTGGGACCGGGTGTGGGTATGGGTGTGGCGTCGGGTGGGGGCTTGCCTGGGCAGGTGGGGGTAGAGGGTGCTGCGGTTGAAGGTGGGGCCGTGGAGGCGCCGGGGGCGGTGCTTGTGTCGGCGGATGCGGGTGCCGCGGCTGAGGGTGGCGGGGACGACGTGCTCTCCGGGTATCTCACCGGGCGCACGGTGAAGGTCGCCCTCGCCGCCGACGACAAGGGCGCCGCGATACGGGAGATGGCCGAGCTGCTGAACCGTAGCGGGCGGGTCGCCGATGTGGGCGAGTTGGTGGCGACCGCGCTGCGGCGGGAGGAGCAGGGGACGACCGGGCTCGGTGAGGAGATCGCGATCCCGCATGCCAAGACGGACGCGGTGACCGCGCCGGTCGTCGGGTTCGCACGGTCCGCCGAGGGCGTCGAGTGGGGGTCGCTGGACGGTACGAAGGCCCGGCTGGTCTTCATGATCGCCGTACCGGAGGCGGCCGCGGGCGACGAGCACCTGCGGATCCTCGCGCTGCTCTCGCGCAAGCTGATGGACGCCGGGTTCCGGGAGCGGCTGCTGTCGGCGCCGGACGAGCGGGCGGTCCTCGACGTGCTCGCCGAGGTCGGGTGAGCTGACGGGAAGGGAAGTGTGCGGGCCCCTGGGGGGGCGGGCCCGCACCGTCTCCGCTCCCCTACCGCAGGGCGTCCGGTCCCCTACCGCTCCCTCTGCTGACCGCCGGACGGTCCGCGTGCAGTGCGCTGGCGGGGAGCGGCTATTCTCCGCGCCGAGGGCGGGGTACCGGGAGGGTGGAGCATGGTGGGCAGCGGGCGGGGACGGGGGCTGGGGATCTCGGCGCTCGTGGTGGGGCTGCTGGGGGTGGTGCTGGCGATCGGCGCCTTCGGCTGGCTGCGGGCCTCGTACGGGGTCTCCACTGTGGCGGGCGGCAGCATGGCGCCGACCTATGAACCGGGTGACCGGGTGGTGTGGAAGCGCATCGACGGGAGCGAGCTGCGGCGCGGCGACGTCGTGCTGTTCACGCCGCCGGAGTCCTACGGCGTCGACGCGCTCCTGATGAAGCGGGTCGTCGGCGTGGGCGGGGACCGGGTGCGGTGCTGCATGCCGGTGGGTTCGCGGGAGCGGATCACCGTGAACGGGAAGCCGGTCGAGGAGCCGTACGTCCACGGCGGTGACGCCGATGGCGCGCACCGGCCGTATGACGTGACGGTCCCTCGGGGGCGGCTGTTCCTGCTGGGCGACTACCGCGCGAACTCCCAGGACTCGCGCTTCCATCTGGACGAGCAGGGCGGGACGGTGTCCATGGACGCGGTGCGGGGCCGGGTGGCGGACGACCGGTCGGCCCCGGCCCTGCTGGTCGCGGCTCTGCTCCTGGGAGTCGTGCTGTTTCTCGTCGGCGTCGGACTCGGGATCGGCTTCCTCGTCGTACGACGGCGGAAGGCGCCGACGGTGCCGGTGCTGCCCTGGCCCACGCAGTCGGTGGGGAGCTGAGGTGCCGGGAGCAAGTACGCCCCGGTGGAGGCCTCAGTGGCCAGGCGTGTGGGGGTTCGGGCCGCCCGGGGTCGCCTCCGGGTCGGGGCCCTTGGCGGCCTCGGCCTCGCTGTAGATGTCCGGTTCGAGGTAGATGACGCGGGCGATCGGGACGGTGGCGCGGATACGGGCCTCGGCGGCGTTGATGGCGTTCGCGACCTCGGCGGCCGTGTCGTCGTGCTGGACGGCGATCTTGGCGGCGACCAGCAGTTCCTCGGGGCCGAGGTGGAGCGTGCGCATGTGGATGACTCCGGTGACCGTGTCGCCGTCGACCGTGGCCTCCTCGATCTTCTTGATCACGTCCAGGCCCGCCGCCTCGCCGAGCAGCAGCGACTTGGTCTCGGCGGCCAGAACGAGGGCGATGCAGACGAGCAGGACGCCGATGCATACGGTGCCGATGCCGTCCCAGACGCCGTTGCCGGTGAGCACGGCAAGGCCGACGCCGAGGAGGGCGAGGACCAGGCCGATGAGCGCGCCGAAGTCCTCCAGCAGGACGACGGGCAGCTCGGGGGCCTTGGCGCGGCGGATGAACTGCGCCCAGGACAGCCTGCCGCGCAGTTCGTTGGACTCCTTGATGGCCGTGCGGAAGGAGAAGCCCTCGGCGATGACCGCGAAGACCAGGACGCCCACCGGCCAGTACCAGTGCTCCAGTTCGTGCGGGTGGCTGATCTTCTCGTAGCCCTCGTAGATGGCGAACATGCCGCCGATGGAGAACAGGACGATCGAGACCAGGAAGGCGTAGATGAACCGTTCGCGGCCGTAGCCGAAGGGGTGTTGCGGGGTGGCCTCGCGCTGGGCCTTCTTGCCGCCGATGAGCAGCAGGAACTGGTTGCCGGAGTCGGCGAGGGAGTGGACGCCCTCGGCGAGCATCGAGGAGGAGCCGCTGAACGCGAACGCCACGAATTTCGACACCGCGATCGCGAGGTTGGCGCCGAGTGCCGCCACGATCGCCTTCGTACCGCCTGACGCGCTCATGTGTCCGCGTTGTCCCTTCGCCTCTGAAGCACTCGGAGCCCTCGTCCGTCCACGCCGATCCAGGCGTGTCCCGGCTTTGCCCGGCCTTTGCCGGTGGGCCATTCTTGCAGCCCGGCCGGGCCCCGGCGCCTCAGGTATCCACAACCCCGGTCATATGATCCACAAACTGTCCACAGCCTGGGTCACACGATCACGGTGGCACGGAAGAGCGTGCCCGTGCCCGAGATCTCCGTCTTCTCGCCGGCCGGGACGAAGACCGACTGACCAGGGCTCAGCTCGTGCTCGCCGGTGCGGACGGCCCCGGCCGTGCAGAGCAGGATCTGAGGGGTGTCGAGGGTGAGGTCGTGGGCGGCGGTGCCCTCGGGGAGGACGTACCGGGACAGGCGGAACTCGTCGATCGGTGTGTCGTAGACCTCCTCGCCCGCCGGGGAGGCCTCGGGGCGCAGTACGCCCGGGTCGCTCGCCTCGAAGCGGACGACGCGCAGCAGTTCGGGGACGTCGACGTGCTTGGGGGTCAGGCCGCAGCGCAGGACGTTGTCGGAGTTGGCCATGATCTCGACGCCGAGGCCGTTCAGGTACGCGTGCGGGATGCCGGCGCCGAGGAACAGGGCCTCGCCGGGCTGCAGGCGGACGTGGTTGAGCAGCATGGCCGCGATGACGCCGGGGTCGCCCGGGTAGTGCTGGGCGAGGTCGGCGTAGGGGGCGTAGTCGCCGCCGAGGCGGGTGCAGGCGGCGGTGGCCTCGGCGACCGTGCGGGCCATCTCCTCGGGGTCGGCACTGAGGATGGCGGTGAGCACCTCGCGCAGGGCCGCGTCCTCGGGGTGGGCGTGCAGCAGGTCGACGTACGGCTTGAGGGAGTCGACGCCGAGGCCGGCGAGCAGGTCGGCCGCCTGGACCGGGTCGCGGAAGCCGCACAGGCCGTCGAACTCGGTGAGCGCGCAGATCAGTTCGGGCTTGTGGTTGGCGTCCTTGTAGTTGCGGTGCGGGGCGTCGACCGGGATGCCGCGCCGCTCCTCGTCGGCGTAACCCTCCTTGGCCTGCTCCAGGTTGGGGTGCACCTGGAGGGAGAGGGGGGCGCCGGCGGCGAGGATCTTGAGGAGGAAGGGCAGGCGCGGGCCGAACTTCGCTACGACCGCCTTGCCCAGCTCGGCCTCCGGGTTCGCGTCGATGACCTCGACGAGCGTCCCGCGCGAGGTGCGCGAGGGGGCTCCGGGGTGCGCGCCCATCCACATCTCCGCCTGTGGTTCACCGGTCGACTCGACGCCGAGCAGGTGCGGGATGGCGGTGGTCGAACCCCAGGCGTAGGGGCGGATGGCGTTGTCGAGGCGGTCCATGTGTCTTCTCTGTCTCCGTAGGTACGGCTGCTCAGCCGGCGGCGGTGCCGGACGCCGTGCTGGTGGTGGGCGCCGTGCTGGTGATGGGTGCGGGCGATCCGGCCCGTGACCAGGTCAGGCCCTCGAAGCGAGCGCCAGGTAAACAGCGGCGAAATCCGTGACGGCGATCAGTTCCGCGAGCGTCTCCAGTTCGCCTCCCTCCTCCGGTTCCAGCTCGCTGATCGGCGTGTCGTGGCTGAGGGCCAGGTCACGGGCGGCGGGGGCGGCGGTGAGGCCGCCGATCGGGCGATCGCGCAGCAGCACTACGCGCGCGTGCAGCGCGGGCTGCTCCTCGACGCGGTCGCGGAAGAAGTCGTCGGGGTCGGCGCTGGCGGCCAGCGGGCCGGCCAGCAGGGCACTGTGCGCGGCGAGCGCCTCCGGGAGTTCGGCGACGAGCGCGGGGCGGCCGGCCAGCTCGGCGAGGGCGGCGGAGAAACGGCGACCGGCGGGGCCCGCCGAGGTGCCCTCCGTCCACACCACGGGGAGTGCGTCGGCCAGTTCGGCGGCCAGGGTCTTGGCCGGGTTGCTGTAGGTCGCGATGGCGGGGCCGCAGCGCTCGGCGACGTGGTCCAGGCGGTCGGCGACCTTCTCCAGGGCGTCCGCCGGGGCGTTGAGCAGTCCCACGCGGTCCAGTAGCGCCAGCAGCGGGGTGAGCAGCGCCCAGAAGACGCCCGGGGAGGACCCGGCGAGCGGTTCCTCCTGGTCGTACGGCGCTGTCGCCATCGGCACGAACAAGCCATGGGCGCCGGCGACCGCCTCGGCGAGCGGGGTGCGGGGCGGGGCCACGGCGACCAGCGAGCAGCCTCGGCGGTAGGCCTGGTCGGCGAGGAGGGAGAGGCTGGGCTCGGTGCCGTCCGGGGTGGCGATCAGCAGCAGGTCGACGGAGCCGGCCCAGCCCGGGAGTTCCCAGCGCAGGGCACCGGCGGCCGGGGCGACGCCGACCGGGGCCAGGCGGACCACGGGGCTGCCGACGCCGGCCAGGGTGCCGAGGAGGTCGGCGGTGTGGGTGGCGGCGGTGCCGGGGCCCGCGATGAGGACGGCGCGGGGGCGGCCGTCGGGTTTGAGGTCGCCGATCCCCGCCTCGACGGCGTGCCGGGCGGCGGTGCGGACGCGGGCGCCGGCCTCTGCGGCGCCGCGCAGCAGGCCTCGGCGGTCGGCCTCGGCGAGGCCCTCCGGGGTGTCGAGCAGCGATTCGTCCAGCATGGGCGGCAGCCTCCGGTCGCCGGGGGCCCTGTGCGGGGCCTTCCAGGGGGCGCCTCTTCGCTACGTGGTGGGCGCCGTTTCGCTACGAGGGGATCTACGACGGGTCTACGAGAGGGATCTACCAGAGAGATCTACGAGGGGATGGGCCTCGTCACGCGGGGCGGCGGGCCTCGTCCACGAGGAGGACCGGGATGTCGTCGCGGACCGGGTAGGCGAGGCCGCAGTCCTGGCCCGTGCAGATCAGCTCGGTGTCCTGCTCCTTGAGGGGGGCGTGGCAGGCCGGGCAGGCGAGGATCTCCAGGAGGCCGGCTTCGAGCGGCATGAGGTGTCCCTTCGGGGGCGTGTTCGTGACTGTGGACGTGCCTGGTCAGCGTACCGCTGGTGGACAGGCCGAGCTGGGCGGTCGGCACCGTCCAGGGGGCGGCGCCCCCTGGACCTCGGCCTATGCCGCCCTCCCCCGCGCTTCACTCGGCCTGCCGGGGAAGCTCGGCTCCGTGATCTCAGGCCCTGATGATCGCCAGGGCCTCGTCCCTGATCTTCGTCATCGTGGCCTCGTCCTTCGCCTCGGCGTTCAGGCGGAGGAGGGGCTCGGTGTTGGAGGGGCGGACGTTGAACCACCAGTCGGGGGCGGCGACTGTGAGGCCGTCGAGGTCGTCCAGGGTGATGTCGGCGCGGTTCTCGTACGCGGCGCGGATCGCGGCGAGGCGGTCGGCCTGGTCGGCGACGGTGGAGTTGATCTCGCCGGAGCCGACGTAGCGGTCGTACTGGGCGGTGAGGGCGGACAGCGGGCCCTCCTGGCCGCCGAGGGCCGCGAGGACGTGCAGGGCGGCCAGCATGCCCGTGTCGGCGTTCCAGAAGTCCTTGAAGTAGTAGTGCGCGGAGTGCTCGCCGCCGAAGATCGCGCCGGTGCGGGCCATCTCGGCCTTGATGAAGGAGTGGCCGACACGGGTGCGCACCGGGCTGCCGCCGTGCTCCTTCACGACCTCCGGGACCGTACGGGAGGTGATCAGGTTGTGGATGATCGTGCCCGTGCCGCCGTTGCGGGCGAGTTCGCGTGCGGCGACCAGCGCGGTGACCGCGGACGGGGAGACCGGGTCGCCGTGCTCGTCCACGACGAAGCAGCGGTCGGCGTCGCCGTCGAAGGCGATGCCGAGGTCGGCACCCTCCTCCGGGACGCGCTTTTGCAGGTCCACCAGGTTGGCCGGGTCGAGCGGGTTGGCCTCGTGGTTCGGGAAGGTGCCGTCCAGCTCGAAGTACATCGGGACGAGGGTCAGGGGCAGGCCGGCGAAGACGGTGGGGACCGTGTGGCCGCCCATGCCGTTGCCGGCGTCGACCACGACCTTCAGGGGGCGGATGGAGGTGAGGTCGACGAGGGAGCGGAGGTGCGTCGCGTAATCCTCCAACGTCTCGCGGGAGGACAGGGTTCCCGGCTGGGCGACCGGTTCGGGGGCGCCCGACTCCAGCCACCGCTCGACCAGTTCGCGGATCTCGGCGAGGCCGGTGTCCTGGCCGACCGGGGCGGCGCCCGCACGGCACAGCTTGATGCCGTTGTACTGGGCCGGGTTGTGGGAGGCGGTGAACATGGCGCCGGGCAGGTTCAGCGCGCCCGAGGCGTAGTACAGCTGGTCCGTGGAGCACAGACCGATCTCGGTGACGTTCACTCCGCGGTCGGCCGCGCCGCGCGCGAAGGCACGGGTCAGGCCCGGGGACGACGGCCGCATGTCATGGCCGACGACGATCGCCGCCGCACCCGTCACCTCCGCGAAGGCGGCGCCGAAGAGCACGGCCAGTGACTCGTCCCACTGGTCCGGAACCACTCCCCGTACGTCGTACGCCTTCACGATCTGCGACAGATCAGCAGTCACGGCCAACCCTCCTGAAAGTCCTATGGGTGCCCACAAAATACCCGTTGGCGGTAAGGGCGAGGTGTGCGGACACCAGGTGGACGCCGAGTCGTGACCGGGGCCGGGGCGGCTCAGTTGTCCGGTGAGCGCAGGACCCGCAGGTGGCCGCGGCGGGCGACCTCCATGGGGTCCGCCGTGCGGGCTCCGCCGCCGCCCGCCTCGGCCGCGCGCTCCTGGGGGCGGGCCGCCTCGCGCACGGCGTTGGCGAGCGCTTCCAGGTCGTCTCCGCTGGGCCGCGCGGGAGCGGAGCCGTCGATGAGGCGGACGACCTCCCAGCCGCGGGGGGCGGTGAGGCGTTCGGAGTGCTCGGCGCACAGGTCGTAGCAGTGGGGTTCGGCGTAGGTGGCGAGCGGGCCGAGGACCGCGGTCGAGTCGGCGTAGACGTACGTCAGCGTCGCGACGGCGGGTCGGCCGCAGGCGGTGCGCGAACAGCGACGTACAGGGCTCACGACGTTGGACGGTACCGCACTCTTGAGCGGGCCGCGACGACTCTCCACCACGTCACTCCACCGTGTCGTGCTGTGAAACACCCCACACACCCCTTCGGGGAGGCCGCGTTGACCTGCATGGACGGATGCTCGGCGGGTTTTGAGCACGACTCGATACGGTCATGAGTCAGTGCAAACACCGTCAATTGCCTTGAGTTCGGCGGTCTTGGAGGGTTACGGAAACGAGCCAGACGTTGGCTGGAACGGTCATCCTGCGACACGAAATGGACACGGCCGTTCGGAGTGGGGCTGAGGCTGATCGGGGGTGGGCCGATCGGCGCAGGGCGGCGCCGGTGACGGGCACCGGTGGAGGGCGGAGGGAGGGTGGCTGGTTGGCGTGGGGGCGAGGGGGGCGTTGCCGTGTGGGGCCGGGCGGGCGGAGCGGGCGAGGACTACGCTTCCCCAGTGATGGACAACCGTGTACCGCCCCGTGCCACCGGACCCGGGCCTCGCCGCCGTGATCGTCACGGACGGGGCATGCGGGGGCCGATCGCACCGCCGCAGGTGCCGCTGGCGGCGAGCCGTGCCGATGTGTTCGCGGATCTGGTGCAGGACTCCGTGGAGCGCCTCGAGCGGCGGTGGCCGCAGCTGGCCGACATCGATTTCCTCGTCCTGGAGGTGCCCCGGCTGGACGGGCGGGCAGAGCAGGCGTGGAGTGATGAGGCCGTGCCGCTCGGCGGGGTGGTTCCCGCGCAGGAGGGGCGGCGGGCGCGGGTGGTCGTGTACCGGCGGCCGGTGGAGATCCGCACCAAGGGGCGGGACGAGCGGGCCGCACTGGTGCACGAGGTGGTCGTGGAGCAGGTGGCGGAGTTGCTGGGGCTGACTCCGGAGACGGTGGATCCGCGGTACGGGGAGGACTGAGGCCCCGCGGGCCACGGCTGTGTGCGGGTGCCCCCCTCAGCCGCGGCCGGGCAACGGGGCGGTGCGACACCGCCCCCGTCGCCGCTACTTCTGCAGCACCGACAGGTCCTCCGTCGCTCTCGGTACTGCGACCATTCCGCGGTCGTTCGGGAGGGTTTGGATGGTGAAGCCGGGGACTCCGGACTCGGTGGCGGAGAGGGTGCGGGAGGCGTAGACGGGGCCGCCGGAGACGGTTTCCACAGTGAGCGCGTAAGTGCCCTTCAGAGCCGAGGGGACGGGGAACGCGACATTCTCGGTGGTGCCGGACTTGACGGTGAATGTCTTTGACGTCGGCGTGCCGCCCTCGCTGCCCGCCGAAGCGGTGACCTTGACCGTGGCGGTGGCGGTGGCTGCCGTCAGGGCGAGGGTCGTGCCCTGGGCGCTGTTGTCGGCCGAGGTCGCGCGCGTGCCGACCGGGGCGGTGGCCGGGATGAAGGCCGTCTCCTGGTTGTCGCCCTTGCCCCGGACGACCTGGAGGGCCGCCACCACCGGGACCGACTGGTCGGTGGGGGTCAGGACCAGGGAGCCCGCCTCGCCGCGGGTCACCGCGCCGAGGTCGGCGGTGCTCGTCATGCCCGACTTCACGTGCAGGGTCTCGTTGCCCGCCGGGGTGATCAGGCCGTCGGGTGAGGCCAGGCGGACCTTGAGGTCGGCGTCGTCGCCGCCGGGGGTGAAGGCGATCAGGCGGACGTCGGTGGCGTCCTTCGGGATGCCGGGCAGGACCAGGCTGCCGGCCGGGTCGGCGGCCGCAGCCAGCCAGTCGCCGCCCGCCTTGTCGTCCAGGGCCTGCACGGCCGCGCCGACCCGGCCGCTGCGCACGCTGACGTGCACGGTCAGGTCGGGCTGCCGCTGGTCGGTGAGCGTGGAGAGCAGGATCGGCTTGCTCGCGTGCGGCGGGACGGTGAGGTTCTCGCCCAGCGGGGACTTGATCGCGCCGTCCTTGCCGTACAGCTCGATGTCGACGACCGCGGCGGAGTCGTCGGGGTTGGTCAGGTGGACGTAGTCGGTGCGGCTCGCGGCCGTGCTGGCGCCCGGGAACCAGAAGTCGGTGTCCGCCGCCGTGCAGTTGACGCCCTGCAGGCCACGGCCGGTGCCGGCGGCGACCTCGGTGGTCTCCTGCATGGTCCAGCCGGGTGCGAACCTCCCGTCGGCGGTGCCGATGAGCGCGGGGGTGTCGGCGCCGGAGGTGTCACCGGTGACCGGGGTGCCCGGTGCCTTCGGGGTGAGCACCGGCTGGTCCGCCGTCTTCTTGCCCTT
Source organism: Streptomyces sp. NPDC052101 (assembly GCF_040680235.1). Lineage (NCBI taxonomy): Bacteria > Bacillati > Actinomycetota > Actinomycetes > Kitasatosporales > Streptomycetaceae > Streptomyces > Streptomyces sp. NPDC052101. The sequence continues at coordinate 611,064 of NZ_JBFAWH010000003.1, read as the reverse complement.
GGAGTCCTTGGCACCCTTGGTGCCCTTGGCGCCCTTGCCGGTCTGGGAGTTGTCCGTGCCGTCCCCCGACTGCTCGTCGGCCGCCTGGAGTTGGGCCTTGCCGCTGTTCGCCGTGCCCGCGGTGACGGGCGTGAACGACGTGTACGAGGTGTCGGCGATGTCCGAGATGCTCGGCGCCGGGCACAGCAGGCTCGTGCGCTCCACCGGGAGATGCGCGGCCGCCTGGGGAGCGGCGGCTCCGGACGCGGACGGGCCCTCCAGCGCGGCGAACGCGGTGACGGCGGCCAGCGCGGTGGTGGCGGCGATCAGGGACAGGGTGGTGCGGTTCACTGCTGGCTCCCGTCGGGGCGCTCACTGCCGGTGCCGTGGGGGTGCTGGGCCGGGTCATAGCCCTGCTGGGCGGGGTCGTACGCCGGGTCGTAGCCCTGCTGGTAGGCGGTCGGGTCGTACGGCATCTGGTCGGCCGTACCGCTGTAGGCGTACGGGTCGTACTGGCCCGTCTGCTGGTACGGGTCGGCCGGGTACGCCTGCTGGTCGTAGGCGGAGGGCTGGTACTGGCCGCCGTTCTGGTACTGGTCGGCTCCGTAGCCGGCGTATCCGCCGTTCGCGTAGGAGGCCTGGTTCCAGTCGTCGTAGGACTGCTGGTGCGGTACGGCGGCCTGGGGCTGGTCCGGCACGGGCGGCGCTGCGGGCTGTTCGGCGCCGGGCTGCTCGTCGGCGGCCTGTTCCTCGGCCTGGGCGCGCAGGCGGCGGGCGCGGCGGCCCTCGCCCGCGGTGGCCTGGGCGGGCTGCGGCTCCTCCTCGGGCAGGTCGTCGTCGACGTCGCGGCGACGGCCCGGCAGGGCGAGGACGACCAGGACGACGGCGAGCGCGCCCTGGGCCCACAGCCAGGCGGTGCGGGTGACCGGGGCGTCGTAGGTGACGTCCAGCTTCCCGCCGGCGGAGGGCAGCTGGAAGCCCTGGGCCCAGCCGTCGACCGTGGTGCGGGTGAGCGGCTTGCCGTCCAGGGTGGCCGTCCAGCCCGCGGAGGCGGTGTCGGCGAGCCGCAGGACGCGGCCGTCCGCGCCGGACGGGATGGTCGTGTGGATCTCCACCGGTCCCGCGCTGACCGGCTGGGCGGTGCCCGAGCCGCCGGCGGGGACGAGGGTGGCGCGGGAGACCTCCTGGTCGACCCGCCACAGGGCGCTGCCGTCCTGCTGGCTGAGCCGGCTCAGGCCGGGGGTGGTGTCGAGGACGCGGGTGATGTCGCGGGGCGCGCCCTTGTGGACCAGGACGTACCGCACGGCGAAGCCGCCGAGTTCGTCGGCCTGGTCGGCGCCGGAGCCGGCGATGAGGTTGGCGACGACCTTGTCCAGCCGGGTGTTCCGGCCGTCGGCGGCGCCGGCCTCGGCGTCGCCCATGCGGGCGCCGGAGCCGCGGACCAGGCTGTAGCGCACGTGCGCGGTGGAGTCGCTGTCCAGGATCAGGGTGCGGGCCCGGTCGCCGGTCGTGGAGTCCTCGGCGACGAACGCGGGCACCTGGGTCGGGTCACGGCGCTTCAGGGGGCCGTCGGCGCCGCCGATCATCCAGCCGGCGGCGACCAGCAGCGGGCCCGCGGCGCAGGCGAAGGCGATCAGGGCGGCGACGGGCTGGCGCCAGCCGAAGCTCTGCTCGGCCACACGCGCGCGTGCGCCGTCGGCGCCTAGGGCGGCGGCGGCCAGCAGGGCGATGCCGTAGACGAGGGTGGCCGGTCCGGCCCAGGCGGACCTGTTGGCCAGGACGGCGAAGACGAGAGCCGTCAGGGCGACCGCCCAGGCGGTGCGGATGCCGAGCTGACGCTCGGAGCGCAGCAGCGCGGCGAGGGCGGCGAGGACGATGCCGATGAGCATCAGGCCCTGCACCGTGCCGGGGCCGCCGGGGCTGGCGGCGAGCAGGTCGAGCGCGGAGGCGGCCGAGGCGCCGTACGCCAGGCCGGCTTCCTTGAAGAAGCCGGTCGGCAGCAGGGTCAGCGACCAGGGCGCGAGGGCCAGCAGCGGGGTGCCGAGCTGGGCGAGCAGGCGCAGGGCGTGGGCGACGGGGTCGGAGCGGCGCAGGACGAGCACGCCGATGCCGAGCAGCAGCGCCATGGGCCACACGATCGGGGTGAAGGCCGTGGCGATGGTCAGCAGCAGGGCGTAGGCCCAGGTGGCGCGCCAGCTGCCCCGCGCGCCGGACCGGTTCGCGAGGCCGCTCGCGGCGACGCCGGCGCGCGCGATCAGCGGCAGCAGTACGGCGAGGACGGCGGTGCCGATGCGGCCGCCGGCCAGGGCGCCGGTGGTGGCGGGCAGGAAGGCGTAGGCGATGGCCGCCCAGGCGCGCAGCAGCCGGGAGGTGACGAGCGGCCGGGAGGCGAAGTAGGCGGTGCACCCGGCGAGCGGCACCGAGGCGACCAGCAGGACGGTGACGGCGAGTCCGGTGGAGCCGAACAGGATCGTGGCGAGGGTCGCGATGAAAGCGAGGTAGGGCGGGGCGGCCGGGGTGCCGCCCGCGCCGACCGGGTGCCAGGAGTCGGCGAAGCGGGACCACAGCTCGCCGGCGCCGGCCGGGGCGGGCAGCAGGGCGCCGCCGGCGAGGGCGCCGGAGCCGAGCAGGGCACGGCAGGCGGTCAGGGAGATGAGCAGCAGCGCCAGGAAGAGCACGGGGCCGGGCTTGCGGGCGATCCGCTTGAGCCGGGCGAACTGCTCGATCTCCAGGAACTCGGCGTCGTCGCCGCCGGGCCCGGACTCCACGGCGCCGCCGTGCCGGCCGGCCGAGGCGGTTTCGGTGTCGGAGCCGCTGCTGAAGTTGGCGGTGAGCTGTTCCACGGTGGCGCGGATGGTGGCGCCGGGCGGTGGGAAGAGCTGGCGCAGTTCGGCCTTGTCGATCTGCGCGGGTCCACGGCGGCGGCGTGCGGCGATGATCCGCTCGGGGCGCAGCAGGGTGCTGAGGAGGCCGCGGATCTCGTCGACGGCCTGGCCGGGCACCTTGCCGACGAGGTAGGCGATGGTCCGCACGAAGGTGCCGAGGACGAGCCGCAGCAGCACCCAGGGCAGGGCGGCGCCGCGCATGTTGACGAGGAGGGTGTAGACGGCGCCGGCCTTGTCGACCTTGTGCGGGGAGGCGGCGGTGCGGCCGGCGCAGTCGACGGTGCGGCGCTCGCGGGAGGCGGCCTCGGCGTGCCGTACGACGGCGTCGGGGGCGATCAGGACGCGGTGGCCGGCGGCGTGGGCGCGCCAGCACAGGTCGACGTCGTCGCGCATGAGGGGCAGCCGGCGGTCGAAGCCGCCTAGCCGTTCGAAGACATCGCGCCGGATGAGCATGCCGGCGGTGGAGACGGAGAGCACGGTGCGCACGTGGTCGTGCTGGCCCTGGTCCTGCTCGCGGCGGTCCAGGCCGGTCCAGCGGCGGCCGGAGTTGGCGATGGAGACGCCGGCCTCCAGCAGCTGCCGGCGGTCGTACCAGCCGCGCAGCTTGGGGCCGACGACGGCCACGTCGTCGCGGCCCAGTTCCAGTTCGCCCTCGACGACCCGGAGCAGCTCGGCGAGGGCGTCGGGGGCGGGGGCGCAGTCGTCGTGCAGCAGCCAGAGCCACTGGATGGGCTCGCCGTGCGGCAGTTCGGGCATGTCGTAGGCGTCGTCGCGCCAGGAGCGCGTGACGGGGTCCCAGCCGCTGGGGCGCTTGAGATACGGCAGCTCTTCCGGGGTGAGCACCGGGGCCGTGCGGCTCGCCTCCTCGACGGCCTGGCCGAAGCCGGTGCGGCGGGCGAGGTGCAGCACGCCCGCGTCGCCGAGGGCGTCGGTGAGCAGCCGGGCGGAGTCGTCCGCGCTGCCGGTGTCGGCGGCCACCGCGCACTGCACGGGGCGCTCCTGGCCGAGCAGGCCGGCGAGGGCGTCGGGCAGCCAGCGGGCGCCGTCGTGGGAGACGAGGACCGCGGTCACCACATGACGCGGGAACTCGGGCGGGCGGGACGGATCAAACGCCGCTGTGGCAGCCGAGTCTTGGGCTGCCGTATGGCTGTGCACGGACATCGAGGTACGGGCCCCGGTTCGATGGACTGCGGTGGACGCCTGTGTCCTCTCGGGGTCGAGGGGGCAGCGGGGCGTCTCGGACGAGCGCCCACACTATCGGCTGGCCATGACGACGGCCCGCCGCCTGTGGATAACCCACCGGCGACGGGCCGTTCGTGACGTTTTCGTGTGGATGTGCGGTCGGACGACCGCTGGGCGCGTGGTCAGATGGCAGCCTTTTTCAGCCGGCGGCGCTCCCGCTCGGACAGACCGCCCCAGATGCCGAATCGCTCGTCGTTGGCGAGGGCGTACTCAAGGCATTCGGAGCGGACCTCGCAGGCGAGGCAGACCTTCTTCGCCTCTCTGGTGGAGCCGCCCTTCTCGGGGAAGAAGGACTCGGGGTCGGTCTGGGCGCACAGCGCGCGCTCCTGCCAGCCGAGTTCCTCGTCCGCGTCGTCGACCAGCAGTTGCTGCACCAGCTCGGTCATGTGCGCCCCTCGTCTGTCTTTCGCGTCCCCGTGCGTTGCCGTTACCGGTTTCGGCTGAACGACACGAGTGAAATTACAAGTGTGCTGCTCCGGGCGAGTCAAGCCGAGATCTGCTATTGAGCCCGTTATTCACTCTGCGGAACCAAGGCCGTGCGGAAAGTGTTCAAATCGCCATAAACCACAACCCGCAGGCGGGACCCGAGAGGCTGGTCGGATCCGTACAGGACTCTGTACGAAGAAGGACGCCCCCGCGTTCGATCGCGTTGCACGAGGCCTGAGCGCTCGGATGTGCGCCATGTGTCCCGGGGTCCGGGTGAACAAACCTTTCACCTGAGAGGTGCACCGGAAGAGGTGAACCGCGTCCCACATACCGGGCGCCGAGTTGACAGCTCAGGTGTGAGCCGGTGTCCTTGTGGGCATGCTCGCGAACTTGGCACTCACCTCGACCCGCACCGCCGGGTCCCACGGTGCTGCCCGGTCCCGCTGTAGCTGTTGTCGCTGTTCCAGCTGTTGAGCCTGCCCTCGCTCCAGCCGTCGCCGAGTCCTTCGATCCGACTCGGCAGCCCCCTCCCTCGCAGCACCTCCCTTCCGGACCTCCCGCGTCCGCTCCTTCGCCGAGGAACCACACACAGCGATGAACAGCGACAACGACCTCCAGATCGCCGGCGACATCCTCGAAGTCCCGCACCTGCTCCAGCCGCCGCGCGAGCACCCGGCCACCGTTGCCGAGTTCGTGGGCCTGGCCCGCTCGATCGCCGCCGACCGCTCCCAGTGGGCGCATCTCGTCCGCTACGACGCGACCACCCGCTGGTACCACCGGCTGCGCACCGGCCCCGGTTACGAGGTGTGGCTGCTGAGCTGGGTCCCGGGACAGGGCAGCGGACTGCACGACCACGGCCGCTCCTCCGGGGTCCTCACCGTCCTGGAAGGCGCTCTCACCGAGCGCACCGAGCGCGGCACGCGCGCGTTGGCGGCGGGCGCCCAGAGGGTGTTCGCGCCGGGGTACGTCCACGAGGTCGTCAACGACGCGCTGGAGCCGGCGGTCAGCCTGCACGTGTACTACCCGGGCCTCACCGAGATGCCCATGCACACCTCCCAGCACTGCGAGGCGCGCACCGAGCCGCGCCCGGTGAGCGCCTGAAACCCGGGCCCGCCGGGACCCGGGGGCTGCCCGAAATCCGACGGGCCCCGTCCGGTGACCGCCTGACGCGTTGTCGTACCCGCCTGCAACACTTGGCCCCATGCGCATTGTGGTTCTGGCAGGCGGCATCGGCGGTGCCCGTTTCCTGCGCGGTCTGAAGCGGGCCGTGCCGGACGCGGACGTGACGGTGATCGGCAACACCGGCGACGACATCCACCTCTTCGGGCTGAAGGTCTGCCCGGACCTCGACACGGTGATGTACACGCTGGGCGGCGGCATCAACGAGGAGCAGGGCTGGGGGCGGGCCGACGAGACCTTCCACCTCAAGGAGGAGCTGGCGGCCTACGGAGTGGGGCCCGACTGGTTCGGCCTCGGCGACCGGGACTTCGCCACGCACATCGTGCGCACGCAGATGCTCGGCGCGGGCTATCCGCTCAGCGCCGTCACCGAGGCGCTGTGCGACCGCTGGAAGCCGGGCGTGAGACTGATCCCGATGACCGACGACCGCGTGGAGACCCATGTCGCCGTCGAGGTCGACGGCGAACGCAAGGCGGTCCACTTCCAGGAGTACTGGGTACGGCTGCGCGCCTCGGTCCCGGCGCAGGCGATCGTGCCGGTCGGCGCCGAACAGGCCAAGCCGGCGCCCGGCGTACTGGAGGCCATCGCCGAGGCGGACGTCATCCTCTTCCCACCGTCCAACCCGGTGGTGTCCATCGGCACCATCCTCGCCGTCCCCGGCGTCCGGGAGGCGATCGCGGACGCGGGCGTGCCCGTGATCGGCCTGTCCCCCATCGTCGGTGACGCCCCGGTGCGCGGCATGGCCGACAAGGTGCTCGCCGCGGTCGGGGTCGAGTCCACGGCCGCCGCGGTCGCCGAGCACTACGGCTCCGGCCTGCTGGACGGCTGGCTCGTCGACACCGTGGACGCGGCCGCGGTGGAGCGGGTCGAGGCGGACGGCATCCGCTGCCGCGCCGTACCGCTGATGATGACCGACGTCGACGCGAGCGCGCAGATGGCGCGCGAGGCGCTGGCGCTGGCCGAGGAGGTGCGGGGAGCGTGACCGAGGAACGCTCCGAGCACACGGCGTACACGGTCCGGGCCCTCACCGGCATCGCCGAGGTGCAGCCGGGCGACGACCTCGCCAAGCTGATCGCCGCCGCCGAGCCGGGCCTGGCCGACGGGGACGTGCTGATCGTCACCTCCAAGATCGTCTCCAAGGCCGAGGGCCGGATCATGCGGGCCGACGACCGGGAGGCGGCCATCGACGCCGAGACGGTCCGCGTCGTCGCCCGGCGCGGCACGCTGCGCATCGTGGAGAACCGGCAGGGCCTGGTCATGGCCGCCGCCGGGGTCGACGCCTCCAACACCCCCGCCGGGACCGTGCTGTTGCTGCCCGTGGACCCGGACGCCTCCGCGCACGCGATCCGCGACGGCCTGCGCGCCGCCCTCGGCGTCGACGTGGGCGTGATCATCACGGACACCTTCGGGCGGCCCTGGCGCTCGGGGCTCACGGACGTGGCGATCGGCGCCGCCGGGGTGCGCGTGCTGGACGACCTGCGCGGAGGCACGGACGCGTACGGCAATCCGCTCAGCGCGACGATCGTGGCCTGGGCGGACGAGCTGGCCGCCGCCGCCGACCTGGTCAAAGGCAAGGCGACGGGCCGGCCGGTCGCCGTCGTACGCGGCCTGCCGCACGTCCTGGACCCGGAGTTCGAGGACGGCGCGCGGGCCCTGGTGCGGCATCCGCACGGCGACATGTTCCGGCTCGGCACCTCCGAGGCGATCCGGGAGGCGGTGACCCAGCGGCGTACGGTCCGGGCCTTCACCGAGCGGCCGGTGGACCCCGGCGCGGTACGGCGCGCGGTGGCGGCGGCGCTGACCGCGCCCGCCCCGCACCACACCACGCCGTGGCGGTTCGTGCTGCTGGAGTCGGAGGAGTCCCGCACCCGGCTGCTGGACGCGATGCGGGACGCCTGGATCGCCGACCTGCGCCGGGACGGCAAGAGCGAGGAGTCCATCGCGAAGCGGGTGCGCCGCGGGGACGTACTGCGCAACGCGCCCTACCTGGTCGTGCCGTGCCTCGTCACGGACGGCTCGCATCACTACGGCGACGCGCGGCGGGACGGCGCCGAGCGGGACATGTTCGTCGTGGCGATGGGCGCGGGCGTGCAGAACCTGCTGGTCGCGCTGGCCGGGGAGCGGCTGGGCTCGGCGTGGGTGTCGTCCACGATGTTCTGCCGGGACGTGGTGCGCGAGACGCTGGCGCTGCCCGCGGAGTGGGAGCCGATGGGCGCGGTGGCCGTCGGGCATCCGGCCGAGGAGCCGAGACCGCGGCCGGAGCGGGACGCGGGGGCGTTCGTCGAGGTGCGGTGAGTTCGGCGTACGCGGCCGCAGTCCTCGTACGACCGCCTAGTCTCGTAGGACGGCACCGGCTCCCCTGGACCTCATAGGACCTCATCCGTGGCAGGACGTTTCGCTCAGCGGCCCGCGCTCCCCCACAGCCCGAGAGGCGTGGGAGGTGCCCCCATGTCCGTGCGCGGCGGCCAGGTCGGCGTGCCGCCGGGCGCCGCCGCCGGGATACCGCGGCAGGCGGCGGCTCCGGCGCGAGTACGGCGATGGACGCCGGACGGGCCGCTCGATCTCGGGCTGGTGCTCGGACCGCTGCGCCGCGGACCCGCCGACCCCACCTTCCGCGCCACCGCGGACGGATCCGTGTGGCGAGCCTGCCGCACGCCCGCCGGGCCGGGCACGCTGCGGGTGCGGGCGTACGGCGGTGAGGTGCTCGGTGAGGCGTGGGGGCCGGGGGCCCAGTGGCTGCTGGACCGGTTGCCCGAGTGGCTCGGCGCGGCCGACGAGCCGGAGGCGTTCGTGCCCCGGCACCGGCTCGTGGCCTTGGCGCGGCATCGGCGCCCGGGCCTGCGTCTGACGCGGACCGGACTGGTACTGGAGTCCTTGATCCCGTCGGTGCTGGAGCAGAAGGTCACGACCGACGAGGCGTATCGGGCGTGGCGGCTGCTGGTGCGCAGGTTCGGGGAGCCGGCACCGGGGCCCGCGGGGGCGGGCGAGCGGCCGATGTTCGTGATGCCGACGCCGCGTTCCTGGGCGCTGATCCCCTCCTGGGAGTGGCACCGGGCCGGCGTGGACGACAAGCGGGCGTCGACGATCCTGCGGGCCGTGCGGGTCGCCGCGCGGCTGGAGCAGGCCGTGGGGATGCCGGCGGCCGAGGCGCAGGCGCGGCTGGAGGTCGTGCCGGGGGTGGGGCCGTGGACGTCGGCGGAGGTGGTGCAGCGCAGTCACGGGGCGGCGGACGCGGTGACGGTCGGGGACCTGCATCTGCCGGGGATCGTGGGCTGGGCGTTGGCTCAGGACCGGGATGCCGACGATGCGGTGATGCTGCGCCTGCTGGAGCCGTATGCCGGGCAACGGCATCGGGCGGTCCGGCTGATCCTGCTGAGCGGGCGGGTACCGGCTCGGCGAGCGCCGAAGATGCCCCGGGTGGACATCGGGGTGCTCTGAGGGCGCGCGCCATGCGGTGGCGGGGCAGGGGCGGGTTTCGCTCGCCCGCGCCCGCGGGGTGCCTCCCAGGCCCTTGAGGCGCTGGGAGAGGCACGACCGCCCGCAGCCGAGCGGACACGACGGCTCAGGGGCGCGGGCAACCGCGCGAGGAAGCACAGGATTGCCCGCGGACGGATTACCGGCGGGACCGCCCCCGGGTCATGGGGGTCTGGCGGCGCAGCCCCCATGGGTGGCGGCGGTCCCGGGGCGGCGTTACTGGTCGGAGGAGAAGCGGAGCGCTCCCGCGGGGATGCGGGCGTCGCACCACACCCGTACTCCCTCGCGGAGTTCGTTGTCGGCGCCGACGACCGCGCCGTCACCGATGACCGTGCCGGTGAGCACGGTGCGTTCGCCCACGCGGGCCTTCGCGCCGATCAGGGAGTCGGTGATGACCGCGCCGGGTTCGATGACCGCGCCGGGGAGGATGGTGGAGCCGGAGACGCGAGCGCCCTCGGCCACGAACGCGCCCTCGCCGACCACCGTGCCGCCCGTCAGCTTCGCGTCCGGCGCCACCGTCGCCGTGGGGAGCACGAGGCTGTCGCCGCAGCGGCCCGGGACGGCCGGGGACGGGGCGCGGCCGAGGACCAGGTCGGCCGAGCCGCGGACGAAGGCCGCCGGGGTGCCGAGGTCCAGCCAGTATGTGGAGTCGACCATGCCCTGGAGATGGGCGCCGGCCGCGAGGAGGTCCGGGAACGTCTCGCGTTCCACCGACACCGGGCGGCCCTGCGGGATCGTGTCGATGACCGAGCGGCGGAAGACGTACGCCCCCGCGTTGATCTGGTCGGTGACGATCTCCTCCGGCGTCTGCGGCTTCTCCAGGAAGGCCAGGACGCGGCCGGACTCGTCCGTGGGGACCAGGCCGAAGGCGCGAGGGTCGGCGACCTTGGTGAGGTGCAGCGACACGTCCGCACCTGCCGTCTTGTGCGTGTCGACCAGCGCCCTGATGTCCAGGCCGGTCAGGATGTCGCCGTTGAAGATCAGCACCGGGTCGTCGGGGCCGGAGTGCAGGCGCGAGGCGACGTTGCGGATGGCGCCGCCTGTGCCGAGCGGCTCCTCCTCCGTCACGTACTCGATGTGCAGGCCCAGGGCGGAGCCGTCGCCGAAGTACGGCTCGAAGACCTCGGCCAGATAACTGGTGGCGAGGACGATGTGGTCCACGCCCGCCGCCTTGGCGCGCGCCAGTTGGTGCGTGAGGAACGGCACCCCGGCGGCGGGGACCATGGGCTTGGGCGTGTGCACCGTGAGCGGACGCAGCCGGGTGCCTTTGCCGCCGACCAGGAGGATCGCTTCTGTCACCTGTCGTCTCTGCTTCCTGCCGGGAACGGCCGAACTACTCGTATCACTCGTATCATTCGTTTCGGCCGGTCAGTGTATGCAGACCGTAGCGGCGGCACCCTTGACGACCGCGCGGTTTCCCACGAGATCGGTATGAGAACGGTGTGAGACCCGCGGGCCCCCCGGCGACGGAACCGAAACGCGGCCCGCGGCCGGCTCAGCGCCCCTGGTAGCGCGCCGCGCCGGAACGGGCCGTGCCCAGCTTGGCATAAAGACGCTTGCCGGGACACTCGGTGGCGTACCCGTCCCGATGACCGGAGATGACGTTCAGCCGTACCTTCTTACCTTTGGCGTACAGGTTGCCACCAGCCGACGTGAGATATGTCTTTCCACGCGGATTGGCCCCATAGAGCCCGAGCTTCCACGCGGCGAGTCTCGCGATGGCGGTCAGAGCGGCCTTGGCCGGCTTGGTCGTGCTGTACGTGCCGATCACGGCGATGCCCATGCTGTTGTTGTTGAAGCCGAGGGTGTGCGCGCCGAGGACCGCCTTCGTCACGCCGCCCGCCCGGCCCTCGTAGATGGTTCCGCACTTGTCGACGAGGAAGTTGTAGCCGATGTCCCGCCAGCCCATGCCGTCCACGTGGTAGCGGTAGATACTGCGGATGACGGAGGGGGTCTGGGAGCACGAGTACTTGTTGCCGGAGGCCGTGTGGTGCACGAAGACCGCCTTGACCTTCTTCGTGTAGGCGAACCCGCCGCCGCGCAGTGACTCGTCCGCGCCCCAGCCGCGGCGCGTGACGATCCGTGGGCGCGGTCCGATGTACGGATTGCCCTTCTTCACCGGACCTTTGAGGCGGGCGAGTTCCCGCTCGGTGGCCCGCTTGCTCAGTGCCGGGATCTGCAGGGCGCCGAAGCGGGCGATGTCGGTGTTGGCGGCCGCGGCCGCGCGCGCCGCGTCCGAGTCCAGATCGGTGTGGGGCGTGTCGGCCTGCGCGTCGGCCGGCGCGCCCGCGGGCGGCGCCTCCTGACCGGGGTCGACGAGTTCGAGGCGCAGCCCCGACGGCAACGGCGGCTGCGACGGCCGTGCGCCGTCCGTACGGTGGCCGCGTCCGCCCGTGTTGCCGGCGGCGCGGACCCGGACGTCCACGCCCTCGGAGTCGCCCACCCACAGCGGTGCGGTGGCGCCGCGCACCCGCCGCGCGTCCCGTTCCGCCGTACCCGGGTCGGCGCCGTGGTCGGCGTTGTGCGTCTCGAGGTCCTGCCAGCCGGACCACTCGCCCGTCGCGGCCGACCGGGTGCGCACCTGGACCCGGCCCTGCAACTCGGTGTCCGGGTCCTGCCAGACGACGCCGACCAGCGAGAAGTGCTCGCCGTCGGGCCGGTAGAGCCCCTCTTCCGGGACGGTGCCGAGGACCCGCACGCCGGAGAGGGGGACGAGGGGCAGCGAACGGGTGCTGCCCGGGATCGCGGTCGCGGCCTTCGTGGTCGCGGTCGCGGCGCTTGCCGTGGTCACGGGCAGGGTCAGCGGGAGTGCGAGGGCCGTGGCGCAGGTGATGCCGATCGAGGAGCGGGCGATCGACGAGGCGCCGATGGTCGAATTCAGGAATCCGCGCATGCTCCTGATCTTGAACATAGTCGTACAAATCTGTCCATAGGTGAACTGGCGGGCCGTAGGCCACCGTTCCGCCGAACCGGTGGCACCGGCGCACGCCGCGCGCGCCCGCCCGCGCGTACCCTTTTCCGGGTGAACGCCACCGATCGCACCCCTGCCGACCTGCTGGCTTCCGCGCTCGCCGCGGACCCCGGCCGCCCGCTGGTGACCTTCTACGACGACGCCACGGGCGAACGCGTCGAACTGTCCGTGGCCACCTTCGCCAATTGGGTGGCCAAGACAGCGAATCTCCTCCAGGGCGAACTCTCCGCCGGGCCCGGCGACCGGGTCGCGCTGCTGCTGCCCGCGCACTGGCAGACGGCGGTGTGGCTGCTGGCCTGTTCCTCGGTGGGCGTGGTGGCGGATCTCGGCGGGGATCCGGGGGCCGCCGACGTGGTGGTCAGCGGGCCGGACTCGCTCGAAGCGGCGCGGGCGTGCCGGGGCGAGCGGGTCGCACTGGCGCTACGGCCGCTCGGCGGGCGGTTCCCCGAGCCGCCGGTCGGCTTCGCCGATTACGCCGTCGAGGTGCCGGGCCAGGGGGACCGGTTCGCTCCCTTCGCCCCGGTGGACCCGGAGGAGCCCGCGCTGATCGTCGCCGGGCGGGAGTTCAGCGGGGCGGAGGTGGTCGAGCGGGCCTTGGCCGAGGCGCCTGCGCTGGATCTGACGGGGCCGGGGTCGAGGCTGCTGTCGGGGCTGTCGTACGACACCTGGGAAGGGGTCGGCGCGGGGTTGTACGCGCCGTTGGCCGTCGGCGGGTCCGTGGTGCTCTGCCGGAACCTCGAACAGCTGGATGAGGATTCCCTCGCCCAGCGGATCGAGAGTGAGCGGGTGACCGCGGTGCGCCGGTAGGGGCCGAGGTTCCCCCAGTCGGAGCAGCAAAGGGCGCTTCGGGGCCCCTCCCCCGCCACGCTCGTAGGAGCAGGACACGACGCTCGTACGCCATGAGGGGGTGCCCCGCCCGTGACCGACTGCGCAGGCAAGGCCCTCGGTCCCGGTCTCGGAGCCTCGGCCACCGGGGAGGGGCTCGGGCGGCGGCGTCGGCGGCGGTGGGTGAAGGGGACGGCGCTCGGGCTGGCCGTGCTCGTGGCGGCGGCCGCCGGGACCGGCTGGGCCCTGTACGCCAAGCTCAGTGCGAACATCACGGCGGACGACGCGGCCGCCCGGGAACTGGCCCGGTACGAGCGGGAGCGGCCCACCGCGCTGGTGCGGGGCGCGCAGAACATCCTGCTGATCGGGTCCGACACGCGGGCCGGGGACGGGAACGCGCGGTACGGGCGGGATCTGGGCAGTGAGCGGTCGGACACCACGATCCTGCTGCATCTGGCCGCCGACCGGCGCAGTGCCACCGCCGTGTCGCTGCCGAGGGATCTGATGGTGGACATCCCCGGCTGCCGGCAGTCGGACGGCAGCCGCGGCGATCCGGTGTTCGCGATGTTCAACCACGCCTTCCAGGTGGGCGGTTCGGCGTGCACGATCCGGACCGTGGAGAAGCTGACGGACATCCGGATCGACCATCACGTGGTCGTGGACTTCAGCGGGTTCAAGGAGATGGTGGACGCCGTCGACGGGGTGCAGGTCTGCCTGAAGGAGCCCATCGACGACAAGGCGGCCAGGCTGAAGCTGCCCGCGGGGAAGGTCATGCTCGACGGGGAGCAGGCGCTCGGGTTCGTGCGGGCCCGCAAGTCGCTCGGCGACGGCAGCGACACCGAGCGGATGGAACGCCAGCAGCGGTTTCTCGGCGCGCTCGTCGACAAGATGCAGAGCACCGACGTCCTGCTGAATCCGGTGAAGCTGTATCCGGTGCTGGACGCGGCGACCTCCTCGCTGACCACCGATCCGGAACTGGCCAGTCTGCGTGGGATGTACCAGTTGGTGCGCGGGCTGCGCGACATCCCCACCGAACGGGTGCAGTTCCTGACCGTACCGAGGGAGTCGTACGTCTACGACGCCAATCGTGACCAACTCGTGGAGCCGGAAGCCGAGAAGCTGTTCGCGCGGCTGCGGGCCGACCGGCCGGTGGCGGTGGCCCGGAACGCGCCACGGGCGGCCACCGAGCCGGACGGAAAGGGCAATTCCCCCCTCGGGGCGGGCAATTCCCTCCTCGTGAAGGGCGGCCCCTCCCGCACGAAGGGCGAGCCCTCCCCCGCGCCCACGTTCCACGGGAACACCGCCGCAGAACACACCTGTGAGTAATGCGCGCATCAAGACGCCGGACTTCCCACCAGGAAATGGGGCGGATTGCCCAGTTGCAGGCAAGGGAATTTGTCACCGGCGTCGCTTGACGCTGAACTGGGCGGATAGTGTGAGCGATCCGGTGCACCCGGCCGCGAGGTCCGTCCTGGGGCCGTGCACTGTTTCACCGAGACCCGAGCGCCTTTGAGGGGGAAGGCGCCGCGTGGCCCCGACGGAGGATTCGGACAATCGTGGACGCGCAAGGCCGTGGGCGGGCGGACAACATCGACCCCGCAGATCAGTGGGTGCTCAATCCGAACACCGGCGAATACGAACTGCGACTGGGCCCTTCCGCACCGCAGTCGTCGGTTCCCCGCCCCCGCAGACCCGCCCCCCGGGACAACTCCGGTGGGCCGCGCCGCCGCAAGGACGCGGCGCCCGGCGAGACCCGCGAGACGGGCAGGGCGCGCGGCGGTTCCGTACCGCCGCCGCGGTCGGCCCGGCGCAAGGGCGGCGAGCCGGAGACCGCACAGGGGCGCAGGGCGTCCCGGCGGCCGGTGAAGAAGAAGTCGAAGGTCAAGAAGATCCTGGCGTGGACCGCCGGCGGCACGGCGTTCGTGCTGGTCGCCATCGGCACGGCCGGCTACCTCTACCTCAAGCACCTTGAGGGCAACGTCACCACGACGGACGTCGGCAGCGCGGCCAAGAACGGCTTCAGCAAGGACGACGCCTTCAACATCCTGATCATCGGCACGGACAAGCGCACCGGCAAGGGCAACGAGGGCTACGGCGACAAGGGCAGCGTCGGGCACGCCGACACCAACATCCTGCTGCACGTCTCCAAGGACCGGTCGAACGCGACCGCGCTCAGCATTCCGCGCGACCTGGTCACGAACGTGCCCGACTGCCCGACCAAGCAGCCCGATGACAGCGTGAAGGTCATCCCCGGCACGGACAACGTGCGCTTCAACACCAGCCTGGGGCAGGACGGCCGGGACCCCGGCTGCACCATGCGCACCGTCCAGGCGGTCACCGGCATCATGCCGGACCACTTCATGATGGTGGACTTCAACGCGGTGAAGACGCTG
Organism: Streptomyces sp. NPDC052101; assembly: GCF_040680235.1. NCBI lineage: Bacteria > Bacillati > Actinomycetota > Actinomycetes > Kitasatosporales > Streptomycetaceae > Streptomyces > Streptomyces sp. NPDC052101. The sequence continues at coordinate 595,690 of NZ_JBFAWH010000003.1, read as the reverse complement.
ACCTCGGCGGTCGGCGGGGTGGACGTGTGTCTCGCGCACCCGGTGAACGACAAGGAGTCGCACCTGAAGCTGCCCGCCGGCAAGTCCACGGTGGAAGGCGAACAGGCGCTGGCGTTCGTCCGCACCCGGCACAGCTGGGGCAACCAGGGCGACCTCGACCGCATCAAGGCGCAGCAGCAGTTCATGGGCTCGCTGATGCGGAAGATGTCCTCCGGCGACACGCTCACCGACCCGACGAAGCTGATCGACCTCGCCGAGGCCGCCACGAAGGCGCTGACCGTCGACAAGGGCATCGGCTCCGTGGGCACGCTCAAGGACATCGCGCTGGAGCTGAAGAAGGTTCCGACGAAGAACATCTCGTTCGTGACGGTGCCCGTGATCGACAACCCGGCCGACGGCGCCGTCCACAAGACGGTCATCGTCAACCAGACCACCGCACCCCAGGTCTTCGACGCCATCAAGAACGACGTCTCCTTCACCGAGGTGAAGAAGCAGCAGAAGGCGGAGAAGGACGCGGAGGCCGCGCGTCTGAAGGGCAGCATGTCCGCGCCCGCCGACGTACGGGTGCGGGTCCTCAACGGCGGTGCCGAGGCGGGCAGTGCGCAGGAGACCCTGCAGTGGCTGCAGACCCAGGAGGGCGTGCTCAAGTCCGAGAACGCGGGCAACGCGGCCGCCCTGACCAGGACCACGCTGGAGTACGCGCCCGACCAGGCGGCCCAGGCGCGGGAGCTGGCGCATCTGATGGGCCTGTCCGGTTCCGCGCTCAAGCCCGGTAAGAGCGTGACCAACTCCCAGGGGCTGCCGGCGATGACGCTGACCCTGGGCAAGGACTTCAAGGGTGCGGGTGTCTCCCTCACCGCTCCGAAGAAAGCACCGGACGTCGACAAGTCCACGGCGGACAAGGTGAAGTGTGCTTCTTAGCTAATTCTTAGGTAACCAGGCGGGTCCGTCGTGCGTCTAACTGGGCGCGGGATGGGCCCGTTTGTACGCACAAGGGTGGGGAGGGCAGGAAGTTTGGCGCAGAGCGATGTGCGAGGGCAGGATCCTGCGGTCGACGACACGATGTCGCTCGCACCGAAGGTCGGCAGGGCGCCGGAGGGATCCGGTCGGCGCGGCGGCGGAGGGCGGCGCAGAAGCGGAAACCGTTCCGGGACCGGGCAGCCGCGCCGCAGACGTCGGGCCCTGCGCTGGTCGGCCATCACCCTCGCGGTGGTGATACTCGGTACCGCGAGCGCCGGCTATCTCTACTACCAGCACCTGAACGCCAACATCCAGAAGGGCCAGCGCAGCAGCGGCGACGACTCCAAGGCGCTGAAGACACCGGCGAACGCGGCCGGGCAGACGCCGGTGAACATCCTGCTGATCGGCTCGGACAGCCGTAACTCCGACGAGAACGTGAAGCTCGGCGGCGCCAAGTACGACCGCGGCAGCCCCCCGCTCGCCGATGTGCAGATGCTCATCCACCTCTCCGCGGACCGCAAGAGCGCCGCCATGGTGAGCATCCCCCGGGACACCCGCGTCTCCATCCCCAAGTGCACCGACCCCGACAGCGGCAAGGTCTACCCGGCGACCGAAGACATCATCAACACCACGCTGGCCCGCGGCGGCGCCGGCTGCACGCTGGCCACCTGGGAGAACCTCACCGGGGTCTACATCGACCACTGGATGATGATCGACTTCGCGGGTGTGGTGAGCATGGCGGACGCCATCGGCGGCGTCGACGTCTGCGTGAAGCAGAACGTCTGGGACCACTCGACGGCGGCCCAGCGCGGCGGCTCCGGGCTGAAGTTGACGGCCGGGACGCACAAGGTCCAGGGCGTGCAGGCCCTGCAGTGGCTGCGCACGCGGCACGCCTGGGGCAGCGACCTGATGCGGGCCCGCGCCCAGCACATGTACCTGAACTCGATGATCCGCACGCTGAAGCACCAGAACGTGTTCACCGACACCGGCCGGCTGATGGACCTGGCCGAGGCGGCCACCAAGTCCCTGAAGGTCTCCGAGGAGATCGGCACGGTCAAGAAGCTGTACGACCTGGGCACGGAGATGAAGTCGGTGCCGACGAACCGCATCACGTCGGTGACGATGCCCAACGTCAAGGACTCCCGGGACTCCGAGCACGTCGTGCCGGACCCGGCCGGTGCCGCCCAGCTCTGGCAGATGCTCCGCGACGACGTGCCGCTCGACAAGAACGGCACGGCCGCGGAGACGAAACAGGTCGCGAGCAAGGACACGGCGACCAGGTCGCCGTCCACGGACCCGGGCCGGCTGGGCGTGCTGGTGCGCAACGCCACCCGGACGTCGTCGCAGGGCGCGGTCCAGGGGCGGGCGAACGACATCAGCGAGGCGCTGGCGCAGAAGGGCTACGCGCGGGCGACCGCGGACACTTCGGGAACACTGTCCGCGGACAGTACGGTCGTGCAGTACCCGAGTGCGGACCTGCAGGGTGACGCGGAGGCGGTGGCGAAGGCGCTCGGGATCCCGGTGAGCGCGGTGAAGAAGTCGACCGAGGTGTCGGGGGTCACGGTGGTCGTGGGCGCGGACTGGCGCACCGGCACCGCCTATCCCCAGAAGGCCAAACCGAAGGCCGGCGACGTACCCTCCGGCTCCGACGCCATCAACGGGTCGGACGCCTCGCAGTGCATGGACGTGTACAAGCCTTATCAGTGGTAGCCACCGGTGGTGGCCATCAGTGGTAGCCATCAGTGGTAGCCATCAGTGGTAGCCGAATGGCCCCTCCCGGAGTGCGGGAGGGGCCATTGAGGTCTGTGCGTGCGTGGCTGCGGTACGCGCTTCAGTGCGCGCTGAGCACCGCCGGACGCCGCGACGCGATGACCTTCTTCGCCAGCGACTTCGGGCTGGTCAGAAAGCCCCAGCCCCACGACATGTGCATGGTGGCGAGGGCCACCGGGATCTGCAGCCGGGCCTTCAGGGGCAGCCCCTCGCCCGCCGGGACGGAGCCCGCGACGATCGCCGCCAGATAGCCGCCGGGGACGACGAAAGCCCACGGGGTGAGCGCCGCGCCGGCCACGATGCCGGCCGCTATCGCGCACACCGCCGTCGGCGGGGCGAGATAGCGCAGGTTGATGGAGCCGGAGTGGTAGCGGGCCACGACATGCCGCCAGCGGCCGTAGTCCTTGTACTGCTTGGCGAGGGCCCGCACGCTCGGCCGCGGCCGGTACGACACCTTCAGCTCGGGCGAGAACCAGATGAGCCCGCCCGCCTCCCTGATCCGGAAGTTCAGCTCCCAGTCCTGGGCGCGGATGAACTCCTCGTTGTAGCCGCCCTGTTGCTCCAGCGCCTCGCGGCGGAAGACACCGAGGTAGACCGTCTCGGCGGGGCCCGCCTCGCCGCCCGTGTGGAAGGCTGCGTTGCCGACGCCGATCTTCGAGGTCATGGCGGCCGCGACCGCGTGCTCCCAGGCGTTCTCGCCCTCGGCGTGCATGATGCCGCCGACGTTCTGCGCGCCGGTCTCCTCCAGCAGCCGGACGGCGGTGGCGATGTAGTTCGGCGAGAGCATGCCATGGCCGTCGACGCGGACCACGATCGGGTGCCGGGACGCCTTGATCGCCGCGTTCAGCGCGGCGGGGGTGCGGCCGGTGGGGTTCGGGACGGTATGGACGCGCGGGTCTTCGTTCACCAGCTCGGCGGCGATCTCGTCCGTGCGGTCCGCGGACGGACCGAGGGCGATGACGACCTCCAGCTCGCCGGCGTACTCCTGCGCGAGGATCGCTTGGACGGCCCCGCGCAGATGCCGCTCCTCATTGAGGACGGGCATGATCACGGAAACAGCGGGGAGCCGCACGTCGGGCTTGGCGTTCATAGGGGGCTCACGTTACCGCGAACGGGGGACACCGGTGCGCGCCGCCGGGGCGTAAGACGCGGGCTGGAGATCGTATCGGCCTACGGTGCTCACGGATCCCACGTACGGCCTCGCCCGGAGGTGTCCTTCTTGGCCAGCCCGCCCCGGTTGCCCGCTCGTCCGCAGCGCCGACCGCAGCCACCCCGCCGTGTGCCGCGCCCGCCCGAGCGGCCCGTGAGGTCCCTGCGACCGCCGCGGCGGCCCCGGTGGGCCATGCGGGCGGTGACCACGCTGTCCGTGCTGGTGCTGGCCTCCGCCGGGATCGGGCACGCGGTGATCAGCAGCCTGGACGCGGGTATCGCCCGGGTCGACGCCTTCAAGGACATGAAGAACCGGCCCCGTGCGGGCCACGGTACGAACGTGCTGCTGGTCGGCACCGACGGCCGCGACAAGATCACCGAGCAGGAGCGGCGGCAGTTCCGGCTGGGCGGGGTGCCCTGCCACTGCACCGACACGATGATGATCGTGCACATCTCGGAGAACCGGGACCGGGCCACCGTGGTGAGCCTGCCGCGCGACTCCTACGCCGAGGTGCCCACGCCCAACGACGACGCTTCCGGACCGCCGCATCCGATCAGGCTCAACGCGGCCTACGCCGAGGGCGGCCCGCAGCTGACCATCCGCACGGTCGAGAACATGACCCATGTGAAGATCGACCACTATCTGGAGGTCGACTTCGCCAGCTTCATGAAGACCGTGGACGTCCTCGGCGGCGTGAAGATCTGCACGACGTCCCCGCTGAAGGACTCCTACACCGGCCTCGACCTCGCCCCCGGCACCCACACCCTCGGCGGCGGGCAGGCCCTGCAGTACGTGCGGGCGCGGCACATCGACGGGGCGAGCGACCTGGGCCGGATGAAGCGGCAGCAGCAGTTCCTGGCCGCGCTGATCGAGCGGGCCACCTCCTCCGGGGTGCTGCTGAACCCGATGCGGTTCCGGGACGTCACGCGGGCGGTGCTCGGCTCGGTCCGCGCCGACGAGGGCTTCGGAGCCGACGAGCTGCTCGACCTCGGCCGGGCCATGCGGACCTTCTCCCCGTCCTCCTCCGAGTTCGTCACCGTGCCCATCGGGCAGATGAACTACGACGTCAGGGGCATCGGCTCGACCCTGAAGTGGGACCAGGCCAGGGCGGACCAGCTCTTCACGGCCCTGCGCGACGACAAGCCGCTCACCTCGGACCAGCCGCACCGCGGCCCCGCGCCCACACCGGTGGAGGTGGACCCGCGGCAGATCCGGGTCCAGGTGGCGAACGGCACCGCCACGGAGGGACTCGCGGGGCGGGTCGACACGGCGCTCGCGGCGACCGGCTTCGCCACGACCCGCCAGCCGGTGACCGCCCCCGGGCATGTACCGCACACGGAGATCTTCTACGACCCCCGCTGGGACCGCTCGGCCCGCTCCCTGGCCGCCGCCCTGCCCGGCAGCGAACTGCGTCCGACACCGGGCCAGGGCCCGCTGCTGAAGGTGACCGCCGGAGCCGACTTCAGAGACGTCCGCAAGGTCCGCTTCGAGGACCCGTCCCAGCCACAGCAGAACGTGCTGCGCGGCGACGAGGTGGTCTGCACGGGGACTGCCTGAGAGCGGGCGGGTACGGGGGGTGAGTGGGTACGGGTGAACCCGGGCGGGCCCGAGCAGGTCCGACGAGTCCAGGCGGACCCGAGCAAGTCCGGGCAGGCCCGGGTCGGACCGGGCAAGTCCAAGTGGGCCCGAGCAGGCCCGGGTGGGTCCGGGCAGGCCTGGGTGGGTCCGGGCAGGCCTGGGTGGGTCCGGGCAGGCCTGGGTGGGCCCGGGTGAGTGCGAGCGAGGCCAAGTGGCGCCGAGCAAATCCGGGCAGGCCCGGGTCGGACCAGGCAAGTCCAAGTGGGCCCGAGCAGGCCCGGGTGGGTCCGAGCGAGTCCAAGTCCGGACGAGTCCAAGTCCGGACGAGTCCAAGTCCGGACGAGTCCAGGCGGGCGCGAGCAGGTGCGGACGGGCCGAGCAGGACGGGTGGGCCCGGGTGGGGCCAAGTGGCCCCGAGCAGGTCCGGGCAGGCCCGGGTCGGTCCCGGCGAGTCCAGGTGGGCCCGAGCAGGTCCGACGAGTCCAAGCGGGCGCGAGCAGGTGCGGACGGGCCGAGCAGGACGGGTGGGGCCAAGTGGCCCTGAGCAAGTCCGGGCAGGCCCGGCTCGGTCCCGGCGAGTCCAGGCGGGCGCGAGCAGGCCCGGGCGGGCCCGAGCAGGGCCGGGCAAGTCCGAGTGGGTCTGAGCAGGGCCGGGGCGCGGCCGAGTGGGGCTGGGCGAGGTGGGAGGGGGCGGGTCAGTCCTCGAAGCCCTCTGCCGCCCTCTTTTCGCGCAGTTCGCGGATTGCGCGGCGGCGGGACAGGCGGTGGGTGCGGCGGATCTGGGCCTCCTGGTAGCGGCGCCGGTCGCGGTCGGTCTCCGGGAGCACCTGCGGCACCCGGCGCGGCTTGCCGTCGGCGTCGACGGCGGCGAAGACCAGATAGGCGGAGCCGACCTGGGTGGCCGGCATCGACTCGTTCCAGCGCTCGGCGAGGACGCGCACACCGACCTCCATGGAGGTCCGGCCGGTCCAGTTCACCTGCGCCTTGACATGGACCAGGTCGCCGACGCGGACCGGCTCCAGGAAGGCCATCTCGTCCATGGACGCGGTGACGGCGGGACCGCCGGAGTGCCGGCCGGCCACCGCGCCCGCCGCGTCGTCGACCAGCTTCATGATCACACCGCCGTGCACCGTCCCCAGCAGGTTGGTGTCGCCGTGGGTCATGATGTGGCTGAGGGTGGTGCGCGAGGCGGAGGTCGGCTTGCCGGGGATGTCCGGTTCCGTGTCCGTGACCTGGTCTGTCATGCCGTCCACCTTATGCCGAAGTGACAATCGCGGATTTTGTGTCGGCTTCGCAACAGCGCCGCTGTTATTTTCCGACAGCCCTTGTAAGGCACACACCCGCGCCCTGCACACTGGGGCGCATGAATGACTGGCCCGAGGGATGGTCCGACAACAATGGCGGACCCCGGTACGGACGCGGAAGCGCCGGCGCGCAGCCGGAGGGCGCGCGCGCGATGCGGCAGGTGCGGCGCGGCCCGGCGGTACCGCCCGGGCAGCGCTCCTACGGCGACCCCGGCCCGGCGGCGCCGCCGTACGGGGCCGGTGTGCCGCAGCAGCCGTCGTACGCGGACGGCCAGGGATACGACGAGGGCGCCGACTACGACAGCGGCTACAACACCGGACAGGTGTACGGCGGCGGCTTCGTGCCCAACGACAACGACCCGGACCCGGAGGTCGACCGGTACCGGTCGCGCCCGAACTGGCGGCGCCGGATCAAGTGGACCGTGATCACGCTGGCGACCGTGCTGGTCGTCACATCCGTCGCGACCTACTTCTGGGCCGACTCCAAGCTGCGCCGCGAGGTCGACCTGTCCCAGGTCATCGACCGGCCCGCGTCAGGCTCGGGCACGAACTACCTGATCGTCGGCTCGGACAGCCGCGAGGGCATGTCCAAGGCGGACGAGAAGAAGCTGCACACCGGTGCCGCCGAGGGCAAGCGCACCGACTCGATGATGATCCTGCACGTCGGTGACAGCGGCGACACGCTGGTCTCGCTGCCGCGCGACTCGAACGTGACCGTCCCGTCGTTCAAGGGGACGTCCGGGAAGGTCTACCCGTCCACGGGCCGGCAGGAGAAGCTCAACGCGACCTACGCCGAGGACGGCCCGACCCTGCTGGTCCGCACGATCGAGGCCAACACCGGCCTGCACATCGACCACTACGTCGAGATCGGCTTCCAGGGCTTCGCGAACATCGTGGACGCGGTCGGCGGTGTCGACATCAACATAGACAAGGCCTTCAAGGACAAGTGGTCCGGCGCCGACTTCCAGGCGGGCGAGCAGACGCTGAACGGCCAGCAGGCCCTCGCCTTCGTCCGCACCCGGCACGCGTTCGCCGCCTCCGACCTGCAGCGCACCAAGAACCAGCAGAAGTTCCTGTCGGCGCTGGCCCACCAGGTGGCCACCCCGTCGACGGTCCTGGACCCCTTCACGTTCTACCCGGTGATGGGCGCGGGCCTGGACTCCCTGATCGTCGACAAGGACATGTCCCTGTGGGACCTGGCCTCGATGTTCTGGGCGATGAAGGGCGTCCAGGGCGGTGACGGCACGTCCCTGAACATGCCGATCTCCGGTTCCGTCGGCGGCAACCTCGTCTGGGACAAGGCGAAGGTCAAGACCCTGGTGGACGAGCTGAACAACGACCAGAAGATCACCGTCTCCGGCAACTGACCGACGACACGCAGATCGAGGGCACCCGCGTCGCGCGGGTGCCCTCGCTGGCGTCGGGGCGAGCGCGTCACATCTTGGCGCCCGCCATCGTCCGGCACATCTCCGCGCAGCGGCGACACGCCTCCGCGCAGCGCATCATCTGAGGGTCGTCCGGCATCGACATACACGCCTCGGCACACATGTCGCACGCCCTGGCACACATCGCGCACATCTCGCCCGACATGGGCGAGCGGCGCATCATCATGTCGGCGCACACACGGGTCGTCTCGGAGCAGTCCATGAGCGCGCGCATGATCTGCATCTGGGCCTGACCGCCCATCTGCATGCAGGAACTCATGGTCTCCTCGCACATGGTGTGCGCGGCCATGCAGGCGTTGACGCAGTCCTGCATCTGCTGGGTCATGGGCGTCATCGTTCCGGGCCGGGTCATGGCTCCTCCTCGGAGGCGGGGACCCGGGACGGGTCCCGTGTGCTTCCGTCCTACGTCCCCACGGCCCGCCCCGCATGTGACCGACCGGTCGGCAGGTGTGCCCGGAGTGCGGAAAGGCGCCCCGGAGGGCGCCTTTCGACGAGCGGGTGACTCCCTTGCCGTTACGGCAGGTTGCGGGCCATGACGATCCGCTGGACCTGGTTCGTGCCCTCGTAGATCTGGGTGATCTTGGCGTCACGCATCATGCGCTCCACCGGGTAGTCACGGGTGTAGCCGTAGCCGCCGAGCAGCTGGACGGCGTCCGTGGTGACCTCCATCGCCACGTCCGAGGCGAAGCACTTGGCGGCGGCGCCCAGGTAGGTGAGGTCGGCGTCGCCGCGCTCGGAGGCGGCGGCGGCCTGGTAGGTGAGGGCGCGAGCCGCCGAGATCTTCATGGACATGTCGGCGAGCATGAACTGGATGCCCTGGAAGTCGGCGATCGCCTTGCCGAACTGCTTGCGCTCCTGGACATAGCCCTTGGCGTAGTCGAAGGCGCCCTGGGCGACGCCGAGGGCCTGCGCGGCGATGGTGATGCGGGTGTGGTCCAGGGTCTTCATCGCGGTCATGAAGCCGGTGCCCTCCTCGCCGATCATGCGGTCGGCGGGGATGCGGACGTTGTCGAAGTAGACCTCGCGGGTCGGGGAGCCCTTGATGCCGAGCTTCTTCTCGGGGGCGCCGAAGGAGACGCCCTCGTCCGACTTCTCGACGACGAACGCCGAGATGCCCTTCGAGCGCTTCGAGGGGTCCGTGACCGCCATGACCGTGTAGTACTCGGAGACTCCGGCGTTGGTGATCCAGCGCTTCACGCCGTTGAGGATCCAGTGGTCGCCGTCGCGGACCGCCTTGGTCTTCATGCCGGCCGCGTCGGAGCCCGCCTCCGGCTCGGAGAGGCAGTACGAGAACATCGCCTCGCCCTTGGCGAGCGGGGTCAGGTACTTCTTCTTCAGCTCCTCGCCGCCGGAGAGGATCACCGGGAGGGAGCCGAGCTTGTTCACCGCGGGGATGAGGGAGGAGGAGACACAGGCGCGGGCCACCTCCTCGATCACGATGACGGTGGCGAGCGCGTCGGCCCCGGCGCCGCCGTACTCCTCGGGGACGTGGACCGCGTGCAGGTCGCCCGCGACGAGGGCGTCGAGGGCCTCCTGCGGGAAGCGGGCCTCCTCGTCGACCGCGGTGGCGTACGGCGCGATCTTCGCCTCGACCAGGGAGCGGACGGCGTCGCGGAGCATGTCGTGCTCCTCGGACGGGCGGTACAGGTCGAAGTCAGCCGATCCGGCCACGGTGTCTCACGCTCCAAAGACGCAGTGATACTGACGCTAATTACCGTTAAGTAACTCAAATTTTAGAGGCCTGTCCGCAGCACGCCTACGTGAGCTACGCGACAGCGGGGAAATTGCCCGGTGGACGGCCCGACTATGCTCGGGCACCGCACGGACGAGTCCCCTAGCTGGAGCACACGCATGAGCCTGAAGATCACCGTGATCGGCACCGGCTATCTCGGCGCCACGCACGCCGCGGCCATGGCCGAGCTGGGCTTCGAGGTGCTGGGGCTCGATGTCGTACCCGAGAAGATCGCCATGCTGGAGCGCGGCGAGACCCCCATGTACGAGCCGGGTCTCGAAGAGCTGCTGCGCCGGCATGTCGCGGGCTTCGAGGGGTCCACCGGGCGGTTGCGGTTCACCACCGACTGGGCCGAGGTCGGCGCCTTCGGCGATGTCCACTTCGTCTGTGTCAACACCCCGCAGAAGCACGGCGAGTACGCGTGCGACATGTCGTACGTCGACTCCGCGATCTCCGCTCTCGCCCCGCATCTGCACGGTCCGGCGCTGGTCGTCGGCAAGTCGACGGTGCCGGTGGGCTCGGCCGACCGGCTGGCCGGCTATCTCGCCGAGCACGCCCCGGCGGGCGGCGACGCCGAGCTGGCCTGGAACCCGGAGTTCCTGCGCGAGGGCTTCGCCGTGCAGGACACCCTGCACCCGGACCGGATCGTGGCGGGCGTGCGCAGCGAGCGCGCCGAGAAGCTGCTGCGGGAGGTGTACGCGACCCCGATCGGCGAGGGCACGCCGTTCGTGGTGACCGACTTCCCGACCGCCGAGCTGGTGAAGACGGCCGCGAACTCCTTCCTCGCCACCAAGATCTCCTTCATCAACGCGATGGCGGAGGTGTGCGAGGCCGGCGGCGGTGACGTGGCGAAGCTGGCGGAGGCCATCGGGCACGACGACCGGATCGGGCGGAAGTTCCTGCGGGCCGGGATCGGGTTCGGCGGCGGGTGTCTGCCGAAGGACATCCGGGCGTTCATGGCGCGGGCGGGCGAGCTGGGCGCGGACCAGGCGCTGACCTTCCTGCGCGAGATCGACTCCATCAACATGCGCCGGCGCGGCCAGATGGTCGAGATGACCCGGGAGGCGCTGGGCGGCGGCTCCTTCCTCGGCAAGCGGGTCGCGGTGCTCGGTGCCACCTTCAAGCCCGACTCGGACGACGTCCGGGACTCGCCCGCGCTGAACGTGGCCGGGCAGATCCACCTGCAGGGCGGCCAGGTGACGGTGTACGACCCGAAGGGCATCGACAACGCCCGCAAGGTGTTCCCCACGCTGGGCTATGCCGGCTCGGCGCTGGAGGCGGTCCGGGGCGCGGACGTGGTGCTGCACCTCACCGAGTGGGGGGAGTTCCGCGAGCTGGACCCGGCGGCGCTCGGCGAGGCTGCGGCGGCCCGGGTGATGCTGGACGGGCGCAACGCGCTCGACCCGGAGCTGTGGCGGCGGGCGGGCTGGACGTACCGGGCGATGGGCCGTCCCACGGCGTGAGCCGGAGGGTGACGCCGCTTCGGCCGAGGCTCAGTCGGCCGAAGCGGCGTCTTTCCGCATTCTGCACCACCGGACACATGCCTGGCCGGTGAACTTCCTGTGTGTTACCCCTCCTTGGCCCGGTACCGCCGCATCTTCGCGCGCGCCCCGCACACCTGCATCGAGCACCAGCGGCCGCGGCCGGCCGGGCTGCGGTCGTAGTACGCCCAGTGGCAGGTCTCGGCCTCGCAGGCCTTCAGCCGGGTCCAGGTCCCCGCGACCAGCGCCTGGGCGACGGCCGCGGCGACCCGGGTGGGCAGCGGGGAGCCGGCCGCGGGGGCGGCGAAGCCGGCGGATCCGTCCTGCTCGTCGACGGCGATGTAGAGGGGCGCACGGGAGAGCAGCTCGCCGAGCGGGGTGACCTCGCGGTGCGGCCGGTGGCCGGCATGCGCGAGCAGTGCGGCCCGCAGCGACTCCCGCAGCTCCCGCGCCTCGGCCAGATCGTCCTCGGCGATCCCGAAGCGGCCGCGGCCCTCCCGGGTGTCCAGTGTGTCGGCGCCGGTCTCGATGTCCAGCGTGTTGACCAGGGACTCGACCAGCGCCAGGGCTCCGGGGGCGGCCGATCTGTCATTCATGCTTGCGACGTTACCTCCTATGGGGGACCATGCAGTAACCGTTACCTGTTACCCGCCTCTATGGGTAACCGAGGAGGTAGTCATGGCTCTCGCCAAGCTCGGTGTCGTGGTGCTGGACTGTCCCGATCCCCGTGCGCTGGCCGGCTTCTACGCCGGAGTGCTGGGCGGCACGGTGGAGGGGGACTCCGAGGACGGCTCGTGGGTGGACCTGACGGTGCCCGACGGGCCCTCGCTGGCCTTCCAGCGGGCGCCGGGGTACGTGCCGCCCAAGTGGCCCGCGCCCGGGGACTCGCAGCAGTTCCATCTGGACCTGACGGTGGAGGACCTGGACGCGGCCGAGAAGGGGGTGCTCGCGCTGGGTGCGCGGCCGCTGGACACCGAGGACCGCACCCGGACCTTCCGTGTCTACGCCGACCCGGCGGGGCACCCGTTCTGTCTCTGCGCCTGCTGAGCCGTCCTGGAGGTGGACATCGTGGCGTCCGTCGCCCGTTTCCGTAACGTCGTGCTCGACTGCCCCGATCCGTATGCGCTGGCCGCCTTCTACGCGGCGGTGGCCGGGGGCACCCCGCAGGTGGAGGACGAGGACTGGGTCGTGCTGCGGGTGCCGGACGGCCCGCGGCTGGGCTTCCAGCGCGTCGAGGGATACAGCCCGCCGGAGTGGCCGCGCGCCGACCGCAACGGCCAGCAGTTCCATCTCGACTTCGACGCGGGCCGGACCTGGGCGGAGATCGACGCGGCGCATGAGCGGGTGCTCGCGCTGGGGGCGCGGCCGCTGGATCTGGAGGACCGGGAGACCAAGGACTTCCAGGTGTACGCCGATCCGGCCGGGCATCCGTTCTGCCTGTGCCGGATCGATCACCCGTGATCGGTGCGGGTGTCCGGCCGGTGGTGCTGGGCGGCTCGGGCGGCGAAGTCCGCGCTGCGGACCACCCGCTGGACGTTTCCCCAGGTCAGTAGGGCCAGCTCGGTCTCGGACCAGCCGCGCCGGAGCAGTTCGGCGATCAGGTGGGGGTAGCGGGAGGCGTCGGCGAGGTCGCGGGGGTGGACGACGCCGGAGTCGTAGGTGCCGGACAGGCCGACGCACTCCGGTCCGGCCACCTCGCGGACGTGGTCGAGGTGGTCGGCGACGTCGTGGACCGTCGGCCCGGTCTGTTCGGCGGTCAGCGGCACCATGCACAGGCCCCGCGCCGCGCCGAGTGCGGCGAGCAGTTCGTCGGGCAGGTTGGCCGGGTGCGGGCGCAGGGCCCAGGCGGCGGAGCGGGTGCACAGCACCGGTGTCCTGGACAGCGCGAGGACGCGTGCGGCGGTGACCGCGGAGGCCCCGGAGGCGTCGGCGAGCACGCCGAGCCGGTTCATCTCGCGGACGACCTCCTCGCCGAACCGGGTCAGCCCCCGCTCGCCCGCCCAGTCCGTGCCCGTGAGGGTGAGCACGCGCAGGCCGAGGGCGCGCAGGATGCGCAGGACGCCGAGGGAGTCCTCGATCGCGGTGGCGTGGGCGGGGCCCAGCACCACGGAGACCCGGCCGCAGTTGCGGGCGTCGATGATCTGCCCGGCGGTGCGCACCAGGCGCAGCCCCTCCGGGTGGGCCTCGATCACGGCATGGACATGGTCCAGCTGTTCCAGGGTCGCGGCCGTGGCGCGGCCGCCGCCGGGGCCCTCGGGCAGATGCAGCGACCAGAACAGCGCGCCCACGTGTCCCTCGCGCATCCGGGGTATGTCGGTGTCGATGGCCGCCTCGCCCAGCTGAAGGTCGTAGCGGGGCAGATGGCGCAGGGCCCATGGCAGCCCGCTGTAGCCGTCGGCGACCGGGTGGGCGGCGAGCACGGCGTGCGCCCGCTCCACATGGACGGCGAGCGGCTCCTGGGCGGTGCGGTTCTCAAGCAGGCCGTCGTCCGCGCCGACCTCGGTCGTGCGGGGCATGTCGTGCTGGAGGTCGGCCATGGCGGGGCTCCGTACGTGGTGGGCTGCGTCCGGTCGCGGCCCTGGGCCGTGACGCGGTCGGCGTATCGCCACGGTCGCACGGAGCGGAGGAGGACCTCCTGGTGAGTGGGGCGTTCGGGGGTACGCCGGTCAGCTCTCGCGGGCCGTGCGGATCACCTCGTCCAAGGTCTCCCGGGAACGCCTGAGGTCGGCGATCATGCGGTCGATGCGGTCGCGTTCGGCGGTGAGGTCGGTGACCAGCCGCGGTGTGGCGATCGCGGAGGGGCCGCCGTCCTGGTCGCGCATGCAGGGCAGCAGCTGCCGGATCTTCTCGCTGTGCAGCCCGGCCGCGTACAGCTCCTGGATCCGGATGACCCGGTCGACGGCGCGCTCCGGGTAGTCGCGGTGGCCGCCCGGGGTGCGCTCGGCGGTGAGCAGCCCCTGGGTCTCGTAGTAGCGCAGCGACCGCTCGCTCACGCCGGTGCGCCGGGCCAGTTCTCCGATCCGCATGCCGGACCTCCGGAGGATCTCGGGGCTTGAATCTGACGTCAATGTCAGGTTCTACGGTACGGCCATGACGCAGACAACGGATTCCGCGGACCTCCTGGCCCCCGCCCGTCTCGGCCGGCTCGTCCTCCCCAACCGCCTCGTGATGGCTCCCCTGACCCGCAACCGCGCGGAGGCCGACGGCACCCCGACCGACCTGATGGTCGCGCACTATACCCAGCGCGCCTCGGCCGGGCTGATCGTCGCCGAGGGCTCGACCCCGAACGCGGCCGGGCAGACGTACCCGGACATCACCGCGATCCACACCGACCGGCACACGGCCGGCTGGCGGCGGGTCACCGGCGCGGTGCGGGCGGCCGGCGGGCGGATGTTCCTGCAGCTCCAGCACGGCGGCCGGGTCGGTCACCCGGCGACCAGCGGCCTGACCCCGCTCGCCCCGTCCCCGGTCCCGCTACCGGAGACGATCTTCACTCCGGGCGGGCACCGACCGGCCGTCGTACCGAGGGAGATGACGGCGGACGACATCCGCGCCACCGTCGCCGACTTCGCCGCCGCCGCGCGCCGGGCCGTCGACGCGGGCTTCGAGGGCGTGGAGGTGCACTCGGCCAACGGGATGCTGCTGCACCAGTTCCTCGCCGACAACACCAACCGGCGTACGGACGCCTACGGCGGCTCCACCGGGCGACGGGTGCGGTTCGCGGCGGAGGTGACCGAGGCGGTGGCCGACGCGATCGGCGCGGACCGGGTGGGCCTCCGCATCTCCCCCGCCTCCACCGTCAACGGCGTCCGCGAGGACGACACCGACGGCCTCTACGCCGCGCTCCTCGCCTCTCTGAAGGGGCTGGACCTCGCCTATCTGCACCTGGTCCGCTCCGCCCCGCAGGCCGGCTGGTACCGGCGGATCCGCGCCGACTGGCCCGGCCTCCTGATCGGCAACCCGGATCTGACCGACCTGACCACCGAGGCCGTCACCCGGGCCTCCCGGGAGATGCTGGCGGCCGGCGCCGACCTGGTGGCGCTCGGCCGGCCGTTCCTCGCCAACCCGGACCTGGTCGAGCGGCTGCGCCTCGGCGCACCCCTGAACCCGGTCCGGGAGCGGTACTTCATGTACGTGGGCGGGGCGGCCGGCTACAACGACTACCCCGCCCTCGGCGGTCAGCCGTCGAGCGACCCGATGGTGGCGTTGGACGCGGCGCGCGTGGCCTGAAGGTCACGGGCCACGTCCTCCGCCGCGCCCAGCACCCGCACCGCGTTCTGCCAGGTCAGCTTGGCCAGGTCGGCCTTGGACCAGCCACGCTGGAGCAGTTCGGCGAGCAGGTTCGGATAGCCGGAGACGTCGTCCAGGCCGTCCGGGGTGAAGGCCGTGCCGTCGTAGTCGCCGCCGATGCCCAGGTGGTCGATGCCGGCCACCTCGCGCATGTGGTCCAGATGGTCCGCCACCGTCGACACCGTGGCGACCGGACGCGGCGTGCGCTCCTCGAACTCGCGGTGCAGCTTCATCGCCTCGGCGCTGGTGTCGAGGTGGTGGAAGCCGTGGGCGCGCAGGTTGTCGTCGGCCGCGGCCGTCCAGTCGACCGCCGCCTGGAGCACGAACTTCGGCACGAACGTCGCCATCGCCACGCCGCCGTTGGCGGGCAGCCGCTCCAGGACGTCGTCGGGGATGTTGCGCGGGTGGTCGCAGACCGCGCGGGAGGAGGAGTGCGAGAAGATCACCGGCGCGGAGGTCGCGTCCAGCGCGTCCCGCATCGTGGTCGCCGCCACGTGCGAGAGGTCGACGAGCATGCCGATCCGGTTCATCTCGCGCACGACCTCACGGCCGAACGCGGTCAGACCGCCCGCCTTCGGCTCGTCGGTCGCGGAGTCCGCCCAGTCCACATTGGAGTTGTGGGTGAGCGTCATGTAACGCACGCCGAGGTCGTACAGACCGCGCAGGGTGCCCAGCGAGTTGGCGATGGAGTGGCCGCCCTCGGCGCCCATCAGGGAGGCGATCCGGCCGTCCGCGCGGGCCGCCTCCATGTCCGCGGCGGTCAGCGCGGGCGCCAGGTCGGCCGGATAGCGAGCCAGCAACTGCCGTACGCAGTCGATCTGTTCCAGCGTCGCCGCCACCGGCTCGGACTCCTCGCAGGGCACGTACACCGACCAGTACTGCGCGCCGACCCCGCCCTCGCGCAGCCGCGGGAGGTCGGTGTGCAGGTCCGCGTTCTGGTGGGCGGCGATGTCGAGCGTGTCGAGGTCGTAGCGGGCCTTCTTGCGCAGCGCCCACGGCAGGTCGTTGTGGCCGTCGACGACCGGGAACTCGCGCAGCAGCGCACGGGCTTCGTCCAGCGGTGCCACGGCGCTCACTTCCCGAAGCCGAAGCCGCTGCCCGCGCCCTCGACCTTGGCGCGCAGCCGCTTGCCCTTCTCGGTGGCCTGGTCGTTCAGGTCCTGCTGGAAGTCGCGCATCTTGTGCAGCAGGTCCTCGTCGTGCGCGGCGAGGATACGGGCCGCGAGCAGACCGGCGTTGCGGGCACCGGCGACGGAGACCGTGGCGACCGGCACCCCGGCCGGCATCTGCACGATGGACAGCAACGAGTCCATGCCGTCGAGGTACTTCAGCGGCACCGGCACGCCGATGACCGGCAGCGGGGTCACCGAGGCGAGCATGCCCGGCAGATGGGCGGCACCGCCCGCACCGGCGATGATCACCTTCAGCCCGCGGTCGGCGGCCTGCTCGCCGTACGTGATCATCTCGCGGGGCATGCGGTGCGCGGAGACGACGTCGACCTCGTACGCGATCTCGAACTCGTCCAGGGCCTTGGCGGCGGCCTCCATGACGGGCCAGTCGGAGTCCGACCCCATGACGATGCCAACAACAGGGCTCATTCGGTGATCGTGCCTCTCAGATAGCCGGCTGCGTGACGGGCGCGCTCCAGCACGTCGTCCAGGTCGTCGCCGTAGGTGTTGACGTGTCCGACCTTGCGGCCGGGCTTCACGTCCTTGCCGTACATGTGGATCTTGAGCTTGGGGTCGCGGGCCATGCAGTGCAAGTACGCGGAGTACATGTCCGGGTAGTCGCCGCCGAGGACGTTGGCCATCACCGTCCACGGGGCCCGCGGACGCGGGTCGCCGAGCGGGAGGTCGAGGACGGCGCGGACGTGGTTGGCGAACTGCGAGGTGATCGCGCCGTCCTGGGTCCAGTGCCCGGAGTTGTGCGGGCGCATCGCCAGCTCGTTGACGAGGACGCGGCCGTCGCGGGTCTCGAACAGCTCGACCGCGAGGTGCCCGACGACGTCCAGCTCCTTGGCGATGGTAAGGGCCATCCGCTCGGCCTGCAGCGCGAGGGAGTCGTCCAGGCCGGGGGCCGGGGCTATGACCGTGTCGCAGACGCCGTTCACCTGCCGCGACTCCACCACCGGGTAGGCGACGGCCTGGCCGTGCGGGGAGCGTACGACGTTGGCCGCCAGCTCG
This sequence comes from Streptomyces sp. NPDC052101, assembly GCF_040680235.1. NCBI lineage: Bacteria > Bacillati > Actinomycetota > Actinomycetes > Kitasatosporales > Streptomycetaceae > Streptomyces > Streptomyces sp. NPDC052101. The sequence continues at coordinate 577,798 of NZ_JBFAWH010000003.1, read as the reverse complement.
CGGACGTAGTCGACCTTCTCCTCGGCGAGCACCGGGACGCCGGCCCGGAACGGGTCGGTGGCCTCCTCGGCGGTCTCCACGACCCACACGCCCTTGCCGTCGTAGCCGCCGCGGACGGTCTTCAGGACGACCGGGAAGCCGTCCCCTTCCGCCGCGAACCGCACCACGTCCTCGGGATCGGTCACGATCCGGTGCCGCGGGCACGGGATGCCGATCGCGTCGAGCTTCGCGCGCATCACGCCCTTGTCCTGGGCGTGCACCAGCGCGTCAGGCCCCGGACGGACGGGGATGCCGTCCGCCTCCAGGGCCCTGAGGTGCTCGGTGGGTACGTGTTCGTGATCGAAGGTGATCACATCGCAACCGCGCGCGAACTCACGCAGCGTGTCGAGGTCGCGGTAGTCGCCGATGACGACATCGCTCACGACCTGCGCCGCGGAATCCTGAGGGGTGTCACTGAGGAGCTTGAACCTGATGCCCAACGGGATGCCCGCCTCGTGCGTCATACGCGCGAGCTGCCCCCCGCCGACCATGCCGACTACCGGGAACGTCACACCCCTAGCGTATCGGCCACGCCGGGGCGGCCGGATCGCGTACCTTCGACGATCTCTTACCCGCCACTTTCCGCCCTCTTTCCGACCTGTTCCCGAGCTATGACCCAGTCCGGAGGCGTCGGCTACTCCGTCTGGTTAGCATGGCTGGGCTACGAAACCTACCGACGGGAGCTTGTACAGCCATGGAACCTCGTTCCTCGGGGCTGCGACGGCTCGTACGCGAGGTGGCCAAGTTCGGCACCGTCGGCGTTGCGGGCATCTTTGTCAACCTCGGCGTGTTCAACCTGGTCCGGCACGTGTCCGATCTGCCGGTGGTGCGCGCCAGCATCATCGCGACGGTGGTCGCGATCGTCTTCAACTACGTCGGCTTCCGGTACTGGACGTACCGGGACCGCGAGAAGAGCGGCCGCACCAAGGAACTCACGCTGTTCCTCCTCTTCAGCGCGATCGGCCTCGTGATCGAGAACGGCGTGCTGTACCTGGCGACCTACGGGCTCGGCTGGGACAGCCCGCTGCAGAGCAACGTCTCCAAGTTCGCCGGCATCGGCATCGCGACGTTGTTCCGTTTCTGGTCGTACCGCACCTGGGTCTTCCGCGTGCAGCCGTCGCAGGAGGCGGAGTCCATCCTGGTGGCCGAGTCGAAGAGGCCGCACTCCGAGCCTGAGCCGAAGTCCCAGCGCGTTCCGTGACCGGCGGTGCGCTCAGCGCACCGTCGGGTGCTCCTCGTCCGGCTTGCGGGCCGGGGGGGTGCGGGAGAGGAACAGGCCGAACACCGGCGGCTGGGCCTGGAGCAGCTCCAGCCGGCCGCCGTCGGCCTCCGCGAGGTCCCGGGCGACGGCCAGGCCGATCCCCGTGGAGTTCCGTCCGCTGATCGTCCGCTCGAAGATCCGCGCGCCCAGGTCGGCCGGGACTCCCGGGCCCTCGTCGGTGACCTCGACCACGGCCTGGTTACCGGTGACCCGGGTGCGCAGCGCGACCGTGCCGCCACCGTGCATGAGGGAGTTCTCGATCAGTGCCGCCAGCACCTGGGCGACCGCGCCCGGTGTACCGACGGCCTGCAGATGCCGCTTGCCGGAGCTGACGATGGCCCGGCCGGCGCTGCGGTAGGCGGGCCGCCACTCGGCGAGCTGCTGCTGGATGACCTCGTCGAGGTCGAAGGTGACGGCGGAGCCGGTGCGCGGGTCGCGGGAGTTCGTCAGCAGCCGCTCGACCACGTCCGTGAGCCGCTCGACCTGGGTGAGCGCGACGTTCGCCTCTTCCTTCACGATGTCCGGGTCGTCGGTGAGGGTGATCTCCTCAAGGCGCATGGACAGCGCGGTCAGCGGGGTGCGCAGCTGGTGGGAGGCATCGGCGGCCAGGCGCCGCTCGGCCGTCAGCATGCGGCCGATCCGCTCGGCGGAGGAGTCCAGCACATCGGCGACCCGGTCCAGCTCGGGGACGCCGTAGCGCTTGTGCCGGGGGCGGGGGTCGCCGGAGCCGAGCCGCTCGGCGGTCTCGGCGAGGTCGGTCAGCGGGGAGGCGAGCCGGTTGGCCTGCCGTACGGCGAGCAGGACGGCCGCGACCACCGCGAGCAGCGCCACCAGGCCGATGATCAGCAGGGTCCGGCCGACCTCGCGGGTCACCGCGGAGCGCGGCTCCTGCACGGTGACCGTCTCGCCCTCCTCGCCCTGCTGGGTGGCGTGGATCACGTCACCCTGGGGCTTGGTGCCGATCTCGATGGGCGCATGGCCGGGCATGCGGATCAGCGCGTACTGGTCCTTGCTGACCGGGTTGCGCAGCACTTCCGCGTTGACGTTCTCGGCGGCGAGGATCCGGCTGTCCACGATGCTGGCCAGCCGGATCGCCTCGGAGTCCACCCGCTCCTGGGCGCTGTTGCTGATCGTCCGTGTCTCGACGATCACCAGGGAGATACCGAAGACCGCGATCACGACCAGGACGACGGCGAGGGTGGACTGGATGAGACGTCGGCGCATGTTCCGTTACCTGAGGTGATGGCTGGGCCCCGGGAAGGGGTTCAGCTCTTCTCGAAGCGGAAGCCCACTCCGCGCACCGTGGCGATGTAGCGAGGGTTCGCCGCGTCGTCGCCGAGCTTCTTGCGCAGCCAGGAGATGTGCATGTCGAGGGTCTTGGTGGACGACCACCACGTGGTGTCCCAGACCTCGCGCATCAGCTGGTCGCGGGTGACGACCCGGCCGGCGTCCCGCACCAGCACCCGCAGCAGGTCGAACTCCTTGGCGGTGAGCTGCAGTTCCTCGTCGCCCATCCACGCCCGGTGCGACTCGACGTCGATCCGCACGCCGTGGGTGGCCGGCGGCTGCTGCGGCTCCGCGGCGCCGCGCCGGAGCAGCGCCCGCACCCGGGCGAGCAGTTCGGCGAGCCGGAAGGGCTTGGTGACGTAGTCGTCGGCGCCCGCGTCCAGGCCGACGACGGTGTCCACCTCGTCGGCCCGCGCGGTCAGGATGAGGATCGGCACGGTGTGGCCGTCGGCCCGCAGCCGGCGGGCGACCTCCAGACCGTCCATGCCGGGCAGGCCCAGGTCCAGTACGACCAGGTCGACGCCGCCCTGCATTCCGGCGTCGAGCGCGGTGGGTCCGTCCTCGCGCACCTCGACCTCGTAACCTTCCCGGCGCAGGGCGCGGGCCAGCGGCTCCGAGATGGACGCGTCGTCCTCGGCGAGCAGTACACGGGTCATGAGGTGATGGTAGACCGCCTGCGCACGGTGCCGGGGTGTGATCGCTTCCACGAACTCTTACCTTCGTACGCCGCTGGTACGAACCATCACTCCGGGGATGCGATCGTAGGAGAGACCTTCGAATCCCTTCCCGCGGTTCCCCCGACACCTGTGATCCGCGTCTCAAGTCCTTCCATATCCGGCAGTGTCCTGCCGTATGGTGACCTGAACGCCTGTAGTACACCGGGGACCTTTGGCGGGCAGATGACGCTGAAGGTCTCTTTTGTGTGCGGGCTGGTGAACACCAGCCTCGAAAGGAATGACCTCTGGCCGGGCTCCGGACGCATCGTCGCGTCGGGGGCGTGGATCCCGGTGGTCGCCGTCCGCCGCTCTCCGTGATCCGGAGGCGGACTCCCCCTGGGCGTGGGGGTGGACGACCGACCCTGCCGGTGCCGGCCGCACCCCCACGGGCGCGCAACTCCCCCAGTTCTCGACTCAGCTCGGGCCGGGGGGACCCCCACCAGCCACCGCGCCCCGACCAGCAAGGAACGACCATGGCGTCCAGCCTGACGAAGGACTCGGTCCGACCGGGTACCCCCGGCTCCGAGAAGACCTTCTTCGGCCACCCCCGCGGCCTGGCCACTCTCTTCATGACCGAGATGTGGGAGAGGTTCTCCTACTACGGCATGAGGGCCCTGCTCCCGCTGTACCTGGTGGCCCCGGGTGGCCTGCACATGAACGCGGGCACGGCGACCGCGATCTACTCGGTGTACGTGTCGCTCGTGTACCTGCTCGCCCTGCCCGGCGGCTGGTTCGCCGACCGTGTGCTCGGCCCCCGCAAGACGGTCGCCGTCGCGGGCCTGATCATCATGCTCGGCCACCTGTGCCTCGCACTGCCCGTGGCCGCCAGCTTCTTCGTCGGCCTGGGCCTCGTCGCCATCGGCTCGGGTCTGCTGAAGGCCAACATCTCCACGATGGTCGGCCACCTCTACAAGGGCCCCGAGGACCCGCGCCGCGACGGTGGCTTCACGCTCTTCTACATCGGCATCAACATGGGTGCCTTCGTCGCACCGCTGGTCATCGGCACCGTCGGTGAGAACGTCAACTGGCACCTGGGCTTCGCGCTGGCCGCGCTCGGCATGGCGCTGGGTCTGGCCCAGTACCTGCTGGGCGGCCGCCACCTGAGCGAGAAGAGCAGCGTGGTCCCGACCCCGCTGTCGGCCCAGGAGAAGTCCGCCACCCTGCGCAAGGGCCTGATGTGGCTCGCCGTCGCCGCCGTCTTCTACGGCGTCGTCGGCGGCAGCGGTCACTTCACCCTGAACTGGGCGCTGATCCCGCTCACCGTCATCGGTCTGATCGTTCCGATCCTGGTCATCGGCCGGATGCTGCGCGACAAGGACCTGGACTCGGCCGAGAAGTCGAAGGTGCGGGCGTACATCTGGTTCTTCGCCGCCGCCGCGGTGTTCTGGATGATCTACGACCAGGGTGGTTCGACCCTGTCGCTGTTCGCGGACAGCTCGGCCAAGAACTCCATCCTCGGCTGGGGCTTCCCGGTCTCCTGGTACCAGTCGGTCAACCCGGTCATGATCATGGCCCTGGCGCCGGTCTTCGCCTGGCTGTGGCTGTGGCTGAACCGGCGCGGCCAGGAGCCGAGCACGATCGTGAAGTTCGCCTCCGGTCTGGTGCTGATCGGCGCGTCGTTCTTCGTCTTCCTCGCCCCGCTGTCGATCGCCGAGGGCGGTCACAAGGCCGCGGCGATGTGGCTGGTCGCGATCTACTTCGTGCAGACGATCGGTGAGCTGACGCTGTCGCCGGTGGGTCTGTCCGTGACCACGAAGATGGCGCCGAAGAAGTACGCCTCCCAGATGATGGGCGTCTGGTTCCTCGCCGTCACCGCGGGCGACTCGATCACCGCGCTGATGTCGAACCCGGCCGTCGGCGGGGTCAACCTCGACAAGACGAGCTTCGTCGCCCTGGAGGCCGTGCTCGCCGTGCTCGCCGGTGTGGCGGTCTGGATGTTCCGCAAGAAGGTCAACAAGCTCATGGGCGACGTGCACTAGTCGCTGCCGCTGGGCCTGGCCGAGAGAGGGCCGCCGCATCCACGTGGGTGCGGCGGCCCTCTCGGCGTGTGCGGGGAAGCGCTGAGCACCGTGGACGCCGCCCCGCGCCCCTTCAGGTCGGCTAGCGCGTCCTACGCCCCGGCATGAACGTGAACACCGCGCCGCCCAGCAGGATCGCCGTGCCCGCCACCAGGCCGAGGGCCTTCAGGGCACCGTGGTCGCTCGCGCCCGTCTCGGCGAGGCCGCCGGAGCCCGAGCCGCTGCTCCCGCCGGTCGAACCGCCGGAGGTGGACGTGCCTCCGGATGCTCCGCCCGGCTGCTGGCTGGTGTCCAGGGTGAGCGAGACCTCGGTCTTCGTCGGCGTGCACGTCGTGGTCGTACCGAGCGCCTTGATCGTCAGGACACCCGGGGACAGCGTCGAACTGCCGCTCGCGCCGGGCTTGTAGGTGCCGGTGAGGTCCGGGATGTCGATCGGGTCGCCGGACTTGATGGGCTTCGCGTTCATCGGCCCCTCCACATGCACCGTGCCCTTGTCGGCACCGCCCAGCACCACCTCCATGGACGGCTTCACGGAGTTCGCCGGGATGTCGGCGGGGCTGTTCATCACCGACTTCTTGAACTGCACGGTGAGGTCGAAGTTCCCGCTGTTCCTCCTGGCGTTGATCTGCACCGGCGAGGTCGCGTTCTTGTCACCGATCGGGGTCTTGCAGGCGTAGGGGATCTGCACCTCCTTGCCGGTGAAGTCGGTCTGGCCACCGCCGCCGCTCGCGGTGGCCGTGGGGGTGCCCGACCGCGTCGGCGTGCTCGACTGGGTCGGGGTCGTCGACTGCGTCGGCGTCGAACTGGACGTGCCGCCGCCACCGCCCGTCACCTGGATCGTGGCCGCCTTCTGCACGGTCTCCTTCGGCGTGCACTTGGTGTCCGTCGACATCGCGTTGACGGTGTACGCGTCCGGTGTCAGCGTCACCTCGCCGGGCGCCGTCAGCTTGAGGCTGCCCTTCATGTCGGACAGCACCATGGCGCCGCCCTTGGGGATCGCCGGGTTCTGCCGCGGCCCCTGCATCGCGATGTCGGCGGTCTGCGCGCCGGCCGCCTTCAGCACGCCGGACGGCTGGACCGAGTTCGCGGGCAGGTCGATGATGTCGGGGTTCTTGGACGCGGCCTGGACGAACTTCCATACGACGTCCACCGTGTCACCCACCTTCGCCGTGGCCGGCGCGGTGATCTCGACCTTCGTGGTGCCGTCGACCGGGCTGATGCCGGCGGGCGGCACACAGTGGGTGGCGAACGCCACCTCGGCCGCCTGCGCGGGGGTCGCGGCGAGGCCGAGCAGGACGCCCGCACCGCTCAGCGCCAGCGCGGCGCCCGCGGCCGTACCTCTCCTTCGGATGCTCACGTGGGTCCCTTCCTGGTGGGAGTCGTAGGACTCGTCGGGCTGTCGGGGTGCGGTGCGGAGAGCCGGCCGGCCGGGTCGCCCGGGACGGAGTCCGGAGCGAACCACGGCAGGGTCGGGGTCGAGGGGGGCGCTTCGGCGGCGCGGGAACGCGGCAGCGACAGCGGCAGCCGCAGGGCGGGCCGGGACAGCCGCCGGTGGGCGCTGCGGGGGGTGCCGCCCGGGCGGCGCGGCCGTACGCGGTCCACCACGGCCATGCCGATACGGAACAGCGCGGCCGGCACCACCAGGCAGAGCAGGAGCCAGAACAGCGTCACGCCCCAGGGGCGGCCCACGCCCCACGGCTGTTCGGCGAGGACCTTGCCGTCGTACTTCAGGGACACCGTGTAGTCGCCGTGGGCTCCGGCGGACAGTTCGACGGGCAGTCTGACCTCGGCCTTCCTGCCGGGTGCCAGGGTGCCGTGCCACTGCCGGTCGTCCCACTGCGGGGCGAAGACGCCGTGCGCGGAGCCGACCTGGAAGACGGGATCCTTGAGGGTGCCCGTGCCGGAGTTGCCGACGGTGAAGACCAGGGTGCGGCTCGGCGGGGCACCGAACCAGGTCAGTACGCCGCCCGAACCGGTCAGCCTGGTGTCGGACAGGATCGACAGCCGGGCGCCGGTGTCCTCGGCGGGCAGCGGGGCGACGGGATGCCCGGCGACCCGCAGGACGGCGTCCGCCTCCGCCTTGGCGCCGGTGACGGTGGCCACGTGCACCACACAGGGGCAGGGCACGGGTGGTTCGGCGACCGGGAGGCTCTTGCCGAAGGCGCCCTGGGCGTCGGTGGTCACGGCGCGTCCGTCGCCGTTGGCGCAGGAGTTGGTGCCGCCGATGACACCCCGCGACGGTGTGGCCCGCCCACACACCAGCAGCATCAGCAGCGTGTGCGGCCGCCAGCCGGTGCCGGTGGCGGTGAGCGAACCGCCGGTGCCGGCCTCGGCCGCCGACAGCTTCACGACCGGCCCGTCCGCCGCGGCCGCCGGACCGGCGAGCGGCAGCAGGAGCAGCGCGAACACCGCCCCCACCGCTGCCGACAGCCGCAGAGTCCGCAGTACCTTCCCGCCCTTCCCGTTCACTTCACCGCGCCTTCCATCAACGCACCACCGGAGCAACCGCCTTCGGCGTCAACCGCGCTTCGGGCGCCACCGGCCATCGGCCCGCGGCCCCGGCCGGCCTTCGGGACATCGGTCGCCGAGCGGTCGGAGAAAGGCCCGTCGGGCTGCGCGCGGTGTCGGTGGCGTCGGCGTACGGCCAGGAGTGCGGCTGTCCCGGTGAGCAGCGTGCCGAGCGTGCCCGCCACCGTCGGCCACGGCACGAACCGCGCCGACGCCGTCGCCGTGTCGTGCGCCCCGCCGGGTGCGGTGACCGTCAGCCGTATGTCGACGGCGTCCAGCGCGGGCCGGCCGGGCCAGGGCTCGGTGAGTTTCAGGCGGGCACCGGGGCGCAGACGGACGGGGAGGGTGCGGGGCGCGCGGTCCAGGACCCGGCCGAGCACACCGTCCGCGCGCACCGCGAGCCTCGGCACGAGGACGGTCGTACCACGGTTGACCAGCTCGTACGTGATGCGGTCGGCATGTACGGCGAGGTGTTCGACGGTCAGCGCGGCGAGCGCCGGGCCGCCGACGCGCAGCCGGATCGGGACGGTCGCCGTACGCCCCCGCGCGTCCCGTGCGACGACGGCACCGGAGCGGTCGCCGGGCGCGGCCCCCGCCGGCACGGTCACCGTGAAGGGGACCTCGGCGCGGGTGCGGGCCGGGACGCGTATCCCGTGCCCTGCCTGCTCGGCGAAGACGGTCCGCAGGCCGGTGCCGGACAGCCGTACGACGACAGGTGTGCGGCCGGGGTTGGTGACGGACACCGTGTCCTGCAGAACCGTGCCGGGCGGGCCCTCGGCGTAGAAGGACGGACGGCCGCCGCCCGCGGGCGTGACGGACCAGCCCGTGGCGGCGTGGGCGCCGGGCGCGGCGCCGAGCAGGGCGCACAGGCACAGGGCCGCGGGCAGGGCGACGCGGGGCGGGAGCGGCACGCGGGCCCGGGGCGGGCGCCGGTGGCGGGTCAGGGCGCGGGCGGCGGACGGCATGGGCGGCTCCAGCGGTGGCCTGGGGTTCGGCGACGGCCGACGGCTGATGGCCGATGACCCGGGGTCCGGCGATGACCGGTGGCCGGGGTTCGGCGGGCGTCGGCCCGGGTCAGCGGCGTGCGGTCTGGCCTCGCCGGGTCAGCCAGAGCGCGCCCGTCGCACCGGCGAGGAGCACCGTGCCGCCGAGGGTGCCCAGGGCGATCGCGGAGTCCTCCGGGCCGGTCTGCGGGAGCTGCCCGCCGGAGGAGGAGCCGCCCGAGGACGAGGACGACGACGAGGACGACGAGGAACTGCCGTTGGAGGACGACGAGCCGCCTGCCGCGGTCACGTCCAGTGTCAGCCCGGGTCGGGGACTGTTGGTCGGCGTGCAGGTCGTCGTCGTACCGAGTGCCTTGATGATGAGCGTGCCCGGTGTGAAGGTGACCTCGCCGGTCTTCCTCGGCGTGTAGGTGCCGCTCAAGTCGCTGATCCTGATGGGGGTGTTGGCGGGGATCGCGGCCGCGTTGGGCGGACCGCTGACCGGCAGCGTGCCGCTGTCGGCGCCGCCCAGTTCGATGGTGGCGCTCGGGCTCATCGCACCCTTGCCCAGCTCGACGGGGCTGGAGGAGACGCCCTTCTGCCAGGACATGGTGATCTTGTAGCCGCTGCCGCTCTTGACGCCCTTCATGTCGATGGGCGAGACGGCGCTCTTGACGCCGATCGGGGTCTGGCAGCGGTAGTTGACGTCGACGACATCGGCGTGGGCCGCCGGCGCCGCCAGCAGCAACGCCGTTGCGGCCAGGGCCGCGGCGGACGCGAGCGCGGCGGTTCGTTTCGGGTACGACACGGTCGGTCCACCCCATTCATTCCTGACGGCATATCAGATTCGGCCGTCAAGGTACGCCGGGGGTCGTGAGGAAGGAAGACGCGGCGCACGCCGGAGTTGTGGCGATCCGGCGTGCGCGAAGAGATGCCGGAGTGGAGACGGGGGCCCGGGGGACCGCCCGGGGCCGGCTACCCCGGCGCGCCCAGCTCCGCCCACACCGTCTTGCCCGGCCGGCCCGCGGGGCGGACGACGCCCCAGTCCAGGCACAGCCGCTGCACGATGAACATGCCGTGGCCGCCGGGGCGGCCGGCGCGGTGCGGGGTGCGGGGGGCCGGCTGGCCGCTGCCGCGGTCCGAGACCTCCACCCGGATCACCTTGTTGTCGCAGGCCAGGAAGAGTTCGTCGGGACCCTCGGCGTGCAGGCAGGCGTTGGTGACGAGTTCGGAGACGACGAGCAGTACATCCTCGGCGGCGGCCCGCTGGTCGGCACCGGCCGCGGGCAGCCAGCCCCACGCGTACAGCGCCTGGCGGGCGAAGTCGCGGGCGAGCGGGACGACCCCGCTCTCCCCCTGCAGGCGGAGTCTGCGGGCCTGCGGCCCGCCGGTGTCCTGAGTGCCGCCGGCGGCCCCGGACGGCACGGACGGCGCGGCTGCCCCCGCGGGCACGCCTGCCGTCGGCGTGCCCCCCTCGGACGCCCCGGAAGCGCCGCTGGGCTCCGGGCCGCGGTCGCCCGGCGAGTAAGGCCGGGTGGTGCTCATCAGCGCTTCACCTCACCGATTCACCAGTTCACGATTGAAAGGTCCGGCACCGATCCGTGCCGGCAGGTCCGTACGTCGTCCATGCGTCCACACGTCCGCACGCCGCCCGTACACCCGCATGTCGTCCGCCCGCCGTCCGCACGGCGTGTGCCGTCCGCACAGTGCGCACTGTCCGCACGGCGTGTGCCGTCCGCGCGGCGCGTACTGCTCGCCCGTCCGTCGCACGTACGTTCCATCCAGTCGTCGCGCCGTCCCGGGGCGGTCCGGGGCCGGCTGTCGTCAGGGGGTGTCCCGTTTCTCCTGCCCTCTCCTGCCCGGCCGATCCGGCACAACACCCCTGTTTTCGGCGTGACGGACGCGGGCGCCCACGGTCGGCGGCGCGGGAGGAGCGGGGACGGCGGGCTCAGTCGGCGCCGTCGGCCAGGGCCGCCTCCACGGAGTCGTGCACGGTGAAGACCGCCTCGGCTCCCGTGATCTCGAACACACGGGCCACCACCGGCCTCATCCCCGCCAGATGGACCCCGCCACCGGCGGCCTCGGCCTTCAGTCGGGCGCCGAGCAGGACGTTCAGCCCCGTGGAGTCGCAGAACTCCAGGCGTGTGCAGTCCACGACGAGGCGCGAGAAGCCCTTGGCCAGAAGGTCGTCGAGGGGCCCACGCAGAAGATCGGCGGTGTGGTGGTCCAGCTCACCCGCAGGTGTCACAACGGCGCTGGAGCCCGCTTCCCGCACCTCCACCAGAAGCCGGCCCGACTGTGCGCTGCCGACCGTCCCGTGGTCCATGCCGTCTCTCTCCTGAGGTCGTGGACGCTGACTGCTCTCGAACATTACGCCTTCCATGCACACTCCGGCACCCGAAGAACCTTACATAATCGGACATACCTGAACAGAACGCACTTGCGATCGGTTCGGTGGACCGGGTAGGGCTAGTAAGTACACCTACCGCTACACGCCGGCTTTGGAGGCGCCGCACACCGCAGTGCACGCACAGGCTTCGGCAGCCATATGCCGAGAACGATGGAGGACACCCATGTCACCCCGGCTCGACGCATCGCATACCCCGACCGCGACGTCGACACCCCCACCGGAACAACTGGACCATCATCCCATCGACGCCCTCGACCCCTTCGAGGGACTCCCGGAGATCCCCCCGTACGACGAGATCGGCCCGGTCGACGCGCGGGCGTTGTCCAAGACCCTCTTCGAGCGCCTTGTGTCGCTGGAGGAAGGCACGCACGAGTATTCGTACGTCCGCAACACCCTCGTCGAGCTGAACCTCGCGCTCGTCAAGTTCGCCGCCTCCCGCTTCCGGTCCCGCAGCGAGCCGATGGAGGACATCATCCAGGTCGGCACCATCGGCCTGATCAAGGCGATCGACCGTTTCGAACTCTCGCGCGGGGTCGAGTTCCCGACCTTCGCGATGCCGACCATCATCGGCGAGATCAAGCGTTTCTTCCGCGACACCTCGTGGTCCGTGCGCGTGCCGCGCCGGCTGCAGGAGCTGCGCCTGGACCTGGCCAAGGCCGGGGACGAGCTGGCCCAGCGGCTGGACCGCGCCCCGACCGTCCCGGAGCTGGCCGAAAAGCTCGGCATCTCCAACGAAGAGGTCGTCGAGGGCATGGCCGCCTCGAACGCCTACACCGCCTCCTCGCTGGACGCCCAGCCCGAGGAGGACGAGACCGAGGGCGCGCTCGCGGACCGCATCGGGTACGAGGACCACGGCCTGGAGGGCATCGAGTACGTCGAGTCGCTCAAGCCGCTGATCGCCGAACTCCCGCCCCGGGACCGGAAGATCCTCTCCCTGCGCTTCGTGGCGAACATGACCCAGTCGGAGATCGGCGAGGAACTCGGCATCTCCCAGATGCATGTCTCCCGGCTGCTGTCACGCACGCTGGTACGGCTGCGCAAGGGGCTGACAGTCGAAGAGTGACCTCCGCGTCCCCTGCCGGCGTGACGCGTTGCGCAGCGGCCCGGCCGCCGATGCCGGGCCGCTGCGGCGTCTCCGCCCGGCGAACGAGGGGCGCTTGACGCCCCTCCGGCCGGTCGCCTCTGTCCAACTGCCGCTGCCCGACCGCCCCTGCCCGACTGCCCCTGTGGTCCCAACCGTTATGCGGTTACCCGCGGAAACCTCTTTTCCCGCCCGTGCCCCTGGACCACTATGGCCCCCCAAACCGTCTGGCACGTCGGACCGGTGCCAGGGCGGCGCGGTCGCCCGGTGGTGCGAGGAGGCTGAACGCATGTCTCAGGGGGACGGGGCCACAGCGGGCGGAACCGACACCGGCAGGGAGTACGAGGACGCACCGGACGCCCGGCTGACCGAACTCCTGCGCTCCCCCACGCCGACGGCCTACCCCGCCCTGCAGGAACTGCGCCGCCGGCACCATCCGGCGGTCCTCGCCTACGCCCGGCTGTGCGCCGCGAGCGAGTCCGCCGCCCGCCGGCTGGCCGCCGAGGTCATCACCACCGCGGCCCGCGAGACGGCCCGCGGTGTCGACCCGGCCGTCCCGCTGCGCCACCGGCTCCTGCTGCTGACCACGCGACTGGCGGCCGCCTGGGCCGGCGACGAGCGCGCCGCCGGCCTCGACCCCGGACTGCTGCTCGTACTGAACACGTCCGGCCTGCCCCGTACGTCCGGCCTCCCCGAAGGCCTCACCCCGCCCCTCCTTGCGGCCTTCCACTCGCTGCCCTCCCGTGCCCAGGGCCTGATCTGGTACGGCGTGCTGGAGGAGGAGCCGGAGGAACGGACGGCCGCCTTCCTGGGCCTGAGCCGCGCGGACGTGGCGTACGGCACCCCGCAGGCGCTCAAGGCCCTGGCCCGGGCCTGCCTCAGCGAGGTCCCCCACGGCCTTGCGGGCGTGGGGGGACCGCCGGCCGCCTCCGAGAACCCGCGCTGCGCCGGCTTCCGCCGGCTGATCGAGGAGGCGGTACGGCCGGACGGCCCGCGCTACAGCGCCGACCTGGACGCCCACATGGCCCGCTGTCCGCACTGCACCGCCGCGTTCGAGGAGCTGCGGGCGCTGCGGGACGCGCCCCGGCAGACCCTGGCGGAGGGCCTGCTGCCCTGGAACGGAACGGCCTACCTGCGCGCCGAAGAGCCGTCGTCCGTCCCCGAACGCCCCGCCGCGAGGCCGGCCTGGCCGCCCCACCGCCGCATTCTGCTGACCTCGGCGGCCCTGGGCGTGGCCCTGACCCCGCTCCTGGTGTTCGCCCTCACCCCGGCGCACACCGACGACCAGCAGCCGACGGCCTCGACGCCCGCGCCGCCGCCGGTGACGGTGACAGCGACGGTCTCCATGACCCCGTCACCGTCCCCCACCCCCACCAGGTCCCCGTCGAAGTCCCCTTCCCCCACCCCGAGTTCCGCCCGCCCGACCCCGCACCCGTCCCACTCCCGGCGGCCGACGTCCGCTCCGACGCCGACCCTCGCACCGCCCGGCACCTCCTTCGCCCAGGTGGCGAACCTGGCGACGGGCCGCTGCCTGGACATCCGCGACGGGGATCTGTCGCAGGGCAACGACGTCATCACGGCCCCGTGTTCCTCCTCCGACACCCAGCGCTGGAGGTTCGACACCTACCTGGGAGTGCTGCGCTCCGGAGCCGACGACCACTTCTGCCTGGACAGCCGGGGATCGGTCGACCGGGGCGTCGGCATCTGGGAGTGCGACGCGGTCTACAGCGACAACGGCGACAACCTCCGCTTCACCGTCGACCCCGACGGCACGATCCGCCCGGACATCGCCATCGAGACGGCGGTGGCCCCGGACGGCCGATGCGGGGTCGCGCTGCAGCCGTTGGACGACAGCCGGGACCAGCGGTGGCGGGCGGGGGCACGGTGATGCGCCTGCCGGGAGCAGGCCGGTGCCGGGAGCAGGCCGGACCCTGCGCGGTCAGACCACCCGCGCTCCCCGTCGCCACACCCCGCTGACCAGGGGTACGCCCGGGCGGTAGGCCAGGTGGACGTGGCTCGGGGCGTCCAGGAGGGTCAGGTCGGCTCGGGCGCCGGGGCTCAGGTGGCCGATGTCGGTGCGGCGCAGGGCCGCCGCGCCGCCGGCCGTGGCCGACCAGACCGCCTCGTCCGGGGTCATCCGCATGTCACGGACGGCCAGGGCGATGCAGAAGGGGACGGAGGAGGTGAAGGACGAGCCCGGGTTGCAGTCCGTGGAGAGCGCGACCGTGACACCGGCGTCGAGGAGGCGGCGGGCGTCGGGCCACTCGGCGCGGGTGGAGAACTCGGCGCCGGGCAGGAGGGTGGCGACCGTACGGCTGTTGGCCAGGGCGTCGACGTCGTCGTCCGTGAGGTGGGTGCAGTGGTCGGCGCTGGCCGCGTCCAGTTCGACGGCGAGCTGGACACCGGGGCCGTAGGAGAGCTGGTTGGCGTGGATGCGCGGGTGCAGGCCCTTCGCCTTGCCCGCCGTGAGGATCGCGCGGGCCTGGTCGCCGTCGAAGGCGCCCTTCTCGCAGAACACGTCGATCCAGCGGGCGTGCGGCGCGCAGGCGTCCAGCATCTCGCCGGTGACCAGGGCGACATAGGCGGCCGGGTCGTCGGCGTGGTCGGGCGGGACGATGTGCGCGCCGAGGTACGTCACCTCGTCGGTGTGGCGCGCCGCGAGGCGCAGCGCGCGGGACTCGTCCTCGACCGTGAGTCCATAGCCCGACTTCGTCTCGAAGGTGGTGGTGCCCTGGCGGAGGGCTTCCGCCAGGTAGTGGGTGAGGTTCGCCTCCAGGTCCGCGTCGGTCGCGGCGCGGGTGGCCGCGACCGTGGTGCGGATGCCGCCCGCGGTGTAGGAGCGGCCGGACATACGGGCGTTGAACTCCTGGGTGCGGTCCCCGGCGAAGACCAGGTGCGAGTGCGAGTCCACGAAGCCCGGCAGCACCGCCCGGCCGCCCGCGTCGACCCGGTTGTCAGTGGCGGGTGCTTTGCTGGATTCACCGGTCCACGCGATGCGGTCGCCGTCGATGACGACGGCCGCGTCCTGGATCAGGCCGAGAGGGGAGCCGTCACCGAGGGAGGGGTCGTTGGTGACCAGCGTGGCGATGTTGGTGATGACGGTGCTGCTGCTCATGGTCCCGTCCTTGTGGGGGGAGGCGATGGGGTTCAGCCGCGCAGGGCTTCGACGGCGGCGGCCAGCGCCTGCGGCACATCGGGTACGAGCGTGTGCGCCCCGTCCCGTACGACATGCCGGCCGCCCACGACCGTATGCCGGACATCCGCCGCGCCCGCCGCGAATACGGCCGTCTCGGCGCCCAGCCTGGGCAGCGGTCCCGCTGTCCTGACCGAGTCGAGGGCGATCGTCGTGAAGTCGGCGAGGGCGCCCGCCGCCAGGGTGCCGGCCTCGTCCCAGCCGAGGGCGGCGTGGCCGTCGGCGGTGGCGGCCCGCAGCAGGGCGGCGGCCGTCCAGTGCCCCCGGGTGCGGGTGCGCAGCCGCTCGTTCAGCTCCATCGCGCGCGCCTCTTCGAGCAGGTCGATGACGGCGTGGCTGTCGGAGCCGAGGGAGAGCGGGGAGCCGGCCCGCTGGAGGGCGGCGGCCGGGCCGATGCCGTCGGCCAGGTCCCGCTCGGTCGTCGGGCACATGCAGGTGCCGGTGGCGGAGCCGCCGAGCAGGGCGATGTCCTCGTCCGTGAGGTGGGTGTTGTGCACACCGGTGGTGCGCGGCCCGAGGACCCCGTGGTCGGCGAGCAGCCGGGTGGGCGTGCAGCCGTGGGCGGCCAGGCAGGCGTCGTTCTCGGCGGTCTGTTCCGACAGGTGCACATGCAGCGGCGCCCGCCGCTCCTGGGCCCACCCGGCCACGGTCGCCAACTGGCTTGCCGGCACAGCCCGTACGGAGTGAATCGCCGCCCCGATCCGCGCGTGATCCCGCTCCTTGAGAACTGCACAGCGTGCGGCCCAGGCCTCCGCGCTGCCGTCGGAGAAGCGCAGCTGGTGGCTGTTGGGGGCCTCGCCGAAGCCGGAGGACAGGTAGCAGGTGTCGAGGAGGGTGATCCGGACACCGGCTTCGGCGGCGGCGTCGATCAGCGCCTCGCCCATCGCGTTGGGGTCGGCGTAGGGGGTGCCGCCGGGCGCGTGGTGCAGGTAGTGGAACTCGCCGACGCAGGTGATGCCGGCCAGGGCCATCTCGGCGTACACCGCGCGCGCCAGGGCGTGGTAGGTCTCCGGGGTCAGATGTTCGGCGACGGAGTACATCACCTCGCGCCAGGTCCAGAAGGTTCCGGAGCCGACCTGGACGGTGCCGCGCAGCGCCCGGTGGAAGGCGTGGCTGTGGGCGTTGGCGAGGCCCGGCAGGGTGAGCCCGCGCAGCACCTCGGCGCCGGGCGGCGGGGTGGGGACACCGGTGCGGACGGCGCTGATCCGCCCGTCGTCGATGGCGAGGGCCACACCTGGCTCGACGTTCGTGCCGAGCCAGGCGTGCTCCAGCCAGTAGGTCGCCTTGGTCACCTGCAGGCCAGCCCTTCCAGTACGTCGGCGAGCGCGCGCACCCCGGCCACACAGTCGTCCTCGGCGGCGAACTCGGCCGGGGAGTGCGAGACACCCGTGGGGTTGCGCACGAACAGCATGGCGGTCGGAATGCTGCCGGAGAGGATTCCGGCGTCGTGTCCGGCGCCGGTCCCGAGGACGGGCACCTTCAGGTCGGTGTCCTTGCCGAGGACGCGGCCGAGTTCGTCGCGCAGGGCGTGGTCGAACTCGACGACCGGAGTGAAGGACTCCCGGACGACGTCGAGGTCGACGCCGTGCGCGTCGGCGTACTCCCGGGCCGCCTTCTCGATACCGCCGACCACCGTGTCCAGGGTGTCCTGGTCGGCGGCGCGGGAGTCGAGCCAGCCGCGCACGAGGGAGGGGATCGCGTTGACCCCGTTGGGCTCCACGGCGATCTTGCCGAAGGTGGCCACGGCACCGGCGAGCTGGGCCTCGCGGCGGGCGGCGAGCACGGTCTCGGCGTAGGACAGCATCGGGTCGCGCCGGTCGACCAGCCGGGTGGTGCCGGCGTGGTTGGCCTCGCCCCGGAAGTCGAACCGCCAGCGTCCGTGCGGCCAGATGGCGCTGGCGATGCCGACCCGGTCGCCGGACAGGTCCAGCGCGCGGCCCTGTTCGACGTGCAGCTCGACGAAGGCGCCGATCCGGGCCAGCCGCTCCGGGTCGGCCCCGATGCCGTCGGGGTCGTACCCGGCGGCCTCCATGGCCTTCGGGAGGCTTGTCCCGTCGCCGTCGGTGAGCCGATGGGCCTGCTCGACGGTCAGCTGCCCGGCGGTGAGCCGGGAGCCGACACAGGCCAGCCCGAACCGGGCACCCTCCTCGTCACCGAAGTTGACGATGGCGAGGGGCTTGGCGAACCGCGCGTTCCTGCTGCGCAGCTCGTCCAGGGCGGCGAAGGAGGAGACGACCCCGAGAGGCCCGTCGAAGGCGCCGCCGTCCGGCACCGAGTCCAGATGCGACCCGGTGACGACGGCGTCCCCGGCGGTCGGATCCCCGAGCCAGGCCCACTGGTTCCCGTTCCGGTCGACCTCGTAGGCCAGCCCCCGCGCCTCGGCCTGCTCCTGGAACCAGGCCCGGCACTCGGTGTCGGCACCGGTCCATGCGTAGCGCCGGTAGCCGCCGGAGGCGGAGCTGCGGCCGATCGGCAGCAGCTCCGCCCACATGCTGTGGAAGGTCACGCCTGGTCACCCTCGCGCATAGGCACCCGGACCCCGCGCTCCTGCGCGACCGAGTCCGCGATGTCGTACCCGGCATCCACATGCCGGATGACACCCATGCCGGGGTCGTTGGTGAGAACGCGCCGGATCTTCTCGCCGGCCAGCTTCGTGCCGTCGGCCACCGTCACCTGCCCGGCGTGGATGGACCGCCCCATGCCCACGCCGCCACCGTGGTGGATGGACACCCAGGACGCGCCGGAGGCCACGTTCACCATGGCGTTGAGCAGCGGCCAGTCGGCGATCGCGTCGGACCCGTCGAGCATGGCCTCGGTCTCACGGTACGGCGAGGCCACGGAGCCGCAGTCCAGGTGGTCGCGGCCGATCGCCAGCGGAGCGGCCAGTTCCCCGCTCGCCACCATGTCATTGAAGCGCTCGCCGGCCTTGTCGCGCTCGCCGTAGCCGAGCCAGCAGATGCGCGCGGGCAGACCCTGGAAGTGGACGCGCTCGCCGGCCATCTTGATCCAGCGGGCCAGGGACTCGTTCTCCGGGAACAGCTCCAGCATCGCCTTGTCGGTCTTGGCGATGTCGGCGGGGTCGCCGGACAGGGCCGCCCAGCGGAAGGGGCCCTTGCCCTCGCAGAAGAGGGGGCGGATGTACGCGGGGACGAAGCCGGGGAAGGCGAACGCCCGGGTGTAGCCGGCGAGTTGGGCCTCGCCCCGGATGGAGTTGCCGTAGTCGAAGACCTCGGCGCCGGCGTCCATGAAACCGACCATGGCCTCGACGTGCCTGGCCATGGACTCACGCGCCCGCGTGGTGAAGCCGGCCGGGTCCTTGGCGGCGGCGTCGGCCATGTCCTCGAAGGCCACGCCCACCGGCAGGTAGGACAGCGGGTCGTGGGCGGAGGTCTGGTCGGTGACGATGTCGATGGGGGCGTTCATCGCGAGCAGCTGGGGGACCAGTTCGGCAGCGTTGCCGAGGACGCCGATGGACAGCGGGCGGCGGGCGTCGCGGGCCTCGGTGGCCAGCTGGAGCGCGTGGTCCAGGCTGTCAGCCTTCACGTCCAGGTAGCGGTGTTCGATGCGGCGCTCGATGGCGCGCGGGTCGCAGTCGATACAGATGGCGACGCCGTCGTTCATGGTCACGGCGAGCGGCTGGGCGCCGCCCATGCCGCCGAGGCCGGCGGTGAGGGTGATCGTGCCCGCGAGGGTGCCGTTGAACTTCTTCGCGGCGACGGCGGCGAAGGTCTCGTAGGTGCCCTGGAGGATGCCCTGGGTGCCGATGTAGATCCAGGAGCCGGCGGTCATCTGGCCGTACATGGTCAGGCCGAGGGCCTCCAGGCGGCGGAACTCCTCCCAGTTGGCCCAGTCGCCGACGAGGTTGGAGTTGGCGATGAGGACGCGCGGGGCCCACTCGTGGGTCTGCATCACGCCGACCGGGCGGCCGGACTGGACGAGCATGGTCTCGTCCTGCTTGAGGGTCTTCAGCGTGCGCACCATCGCGTCGAAGGAGCGCCAGTCGCGGGCGGCCTTGCCGGTGCCGCCGTAGACGACGAGCTTGTCGGGGTGCTCCGCGACCTCCGGGTCGAGGTTGTTCTGCAGCATGCGCAGAGCGGCTTCCTGCTGCCATCCCAGGGCGCTGAGCTGCGTGCCGCGCGGTGCTCGTACGGGGCGGGGTCCCGACATCGTCTGCCTCCTTCTGTTGCTATGTCTATTCACATCCTGTCCTCCTGAATAGAACTAGTCAATACATCGGGGCGACCCGTCCGCGCGCCGTCGGTGTTTGGCTGGATGTACGCGCGGCGGAGACGAGGGGAGAGGCCGTGGAGCGGAACACCCGGGACATCGAGGCACAGGCGAGCCAGGCGAGTGAGGCGAGTGAGGCGCGCGGGCGCGCCGCCCGGCGGGACGAGGCGGTGCGGGCCGCCGTGGAGCAGGGGCTGCTGGGCCCGGACGCGGCCGTGGTCGGGCTGCTGGACGTGACCGGGATCCGGGAGTCGGCGGCAGCCCTGCGGGCGGCGTTCGACGCGGTCCTGGTACCCGGGACGCCGGTGCTGCACGCCTTCGCGGTGAAGGCGACCCCGCTGGTGCCCGTGCTGCGGCTGCTGCACGAGGCGGGCATCGGCGCCGAGGTGGCGAGCCCGGGCGAGCTGGCGCTGGCCCGCGCGGCCGGTGTGCCGGCCGGCCGGACCGTGCTGGACTCGCCCGCCAAGACCCCGGCGGAGCTGCGCGAGGCGCTGGCGCTGGGCATCGCGGTGAACGCCGACAACCCGCAGGAGCTGGACCGCCTGGACACCCTGGTCGGCGCGGCCCCCACCCGCTCCCCGCTCGGCATCCGGGTCAATCCGCAGATCGGCGGCGGCACGATCGGGGCCACCTCGACGGCGACGCGGACGTCGAAGTTCGGGGTGGCGCTGCGCGACGCGGGGGCGCGCGAGTGGGTGGTACGCGCGTACCTGGAGCGGCCGTGGCTGACCCGGCTGCACGCGCACACCGGCTCGCAGGGCATCCCGCCGGCGCTGCTGGTGCGGGGGGCGGCGGAGACGTACGCGCTCGCCGAGGAGATCAACGAGCGGGCGGGGCGGCGGCAGATCGACACACTCGACATCGGCGGCGGGCTGCCGGTGGACTTCACGGCCGAGGCCACGGCGCCGTCGTACGCGGAGTACGCCCGGCTGCTGGCCGAGCAGGTGCCGGGGCTGTGCGACGGGCGGTACGGGCTGGTGACCGAGTTCGGGCGGTCGCTGCTGGCCAAGCAGGGGACGGTGGTGGCCCGGGTGGAGTACGCCAAGAGCGCGGGCGGGCGGCGGATCGCGGTGACGCACGCGGGCGTGCAGGTGGCGACGCGCACCGTGTACGCGCCGGGGGCGTGGCCGCTCAGGATCGCCGCGTACGACGCCGAGGGGCGGCCGAAGCCGGGTCCCGAGGTGGTCCAGGACGTGGCCGGGCCGGCCTGCTTCTCGGGCGACCTGCTGGCCGAGGGACGCATGCTGCCCCTGCTGGAGCAGGGCGACTACGCGGCGGCGCTGGACACGGGCGCGTACTACTTCGCCCACCACTACGCCTACAACTCCCTTGCCCGTCCCGGTGTTTACGGCTTCGCGCCGGACGGTGCGGGAGGCGTCGCCTTCGCGACCGTACGAGAGCCGCAGACCATCGCCGAGGTGGTGGCGGAGTCCGGCGGGGCGCATGCGGACGCGCTCACCACCCTGCGGGCCCCCGGGAGCCGTTGACGCACCCCCGCCAGTCGTCGAACAAATGGATCAACTCTCCTGCCACAGAGGTCAGTTGACCCACACTAGTACGCCGGACGCATGTTCCACCGGAAAATGCCAAAGGCCTCACTCCCCGCGCACACGTTGCGTAGTGTCGCTGTCACTCAGCCGGAGTCCCAGGCGGGAGGGGAGCCACACGGTGCCCGGAATCGACGAGTGCCTGCTGGAAGCGATGCGGTTGCCCGGTGCCCGGGGAGCCGCCCTGGTGGACTGGACCAGCGGACTGGCCCTCGGCACGGTCGGGGAGGCGCCCGGCGGCGATCACGAGACGACCGCCACCGAGGCCGCCGAACTGGCCCGGATGGCCGCCGAGCACGGCGCCTTCGCGGTCCACGGTGACGGGCACCCGCCCGTCGAGGACGTGATCGTCAGCAACCACGACAGCTACCACCTGCTGAGATTCGTGGACACGACCTTCGACAGCAGCGTCTTCCTGCATCTGTGGCTCGGCCGCGAGGAGGGCAACCTCGCGCTCGCCCGGATCCGGCTCGGCGAGATGGCGGCCCGGCTGGTGCTGGGATGACCGTGACACAGATACCTCCGCCTCCGCTGCCGGTGCGGGACAGGTCGGCCACCCGGGCGCTGTCCCCGATGCTGACCCGGCTCGCCGAGGAGCGGGCCACCGGCGTCCTGGTCCGCGAGCACGGCACCCTGTACCTCGCCGAGGGCCGGGTCGTGCACGCCGAGAGCCCGCTCGCCCCCGGTCTCGACGTGCTCCTCACGGCCCACGACACGCTCGCGGCCACCGCCTGGCAGCGGGCCGCCGCCGAGACCGCCGG
Source organism: Streptomyces sp. NPDC052101 (assembly GCF_040680235.1). Lineage (NCBI taxonomy): Bacteria > Bacillati > Actinomycetota > Actinomycetes > Kitasatosporales > Streptomycetaceae > Streptomyces > Streptomyces sp. NPDC052101. Next base: position 555,767 of record NZ_JBFAWH010000003.1, on the reverse strand, counting down.
CCCGCTGCACGCCGCCGAACTCCTGCTGGACTCCGGGCTGTTGCCCGCGGGCGCGCTGGAGCTGTGCCAGCTGGACGCGCTGTACGACGCCGGGTACTTCGCGCTGGCTCCGAGCAGCGCCCCGGGCCGCTTCCGCTACGACAGCGGTCCCCGCGTCGGCCCGCTGCCCTCGGTCCCGGTCGTCGCCCTGGAACGCGAGACGCTGCGCCGCCGGCTGCTGCTGCACCGGCTGTGGCCCGACCCGGGCGCGGACAGCGCCCCGCTGATCCGCGCGGACCCCGCGGGAGCCGCGCCGGTCACGCCCCGGCAGCGGGCGGTCCTGGACCGCGTGGACGGCGTCCGCACGGCCCCGGAAATCGCCCGGAACCTGGGCCGGCAGGCCTTCCACACGCTGGTCGACGTGCGTCGGCTCGCGGCGGCCGGCCATGTCACCCCGCTGGCACCCGCCGTCACGCGACCCGCCCCGCCGCCCCCACCCCCGGTCACCGACCCCGACATCGCGCTGCTGAAGAGGCTCAGGGATGCGCTGGAGGCGCTTTGAACGGCACCGCCCCGCCGAGAGGAGAGAGCTGATGGTGTCCGAGGAGGACCTCCAGGCCGTCCTGGACGAGCTGCACCGGCTGCGCAACCGGGTGCCGCAGCTCACCGGCGCCCTGGCGGCCGGCGTCGACGGTCTCGTCGTCGCCCACGACACTCCCGGAGTCGACCCGGAGGGCCTCGCCGCGCTCACCGCCGCCGCGCTCGGCGTGGCGGTACGGGTCGCCGAGGCCACCGCGAACGGCGGCTTCCGGGAGCTGACGGTGCGCGGCGAGCGCGGCTATGTCGCCACCTACGCGGCCGGCCGCACCGCCGTGCTGACCCTGCTCGCCCAGGACCGGGTCAACGTCGGCCGGCTCCACCTGGAGGGCCGCCGCTCCGGCGCCCGTATCGGGGAGCTGCTCGACGCCGCCGAGGCCGCGGCCCGAAAGGCCCGCCGGGCCGGGCGGCCCCTGGGCGCCGTCAGCGCCACACCCCCGCCCCGCACCCGCACGCCCCGCACACCCCGCGCCACGAGCGCCGACACACACACCGCAACCGACAGCTGAAAGGACCACGACCACCATGGCGAACACCGAGACGGCCCTGAAAGAGGCGCTGACCACCATCGAGGGCGCCACCGGCGTCGCGCTCGTCGACTACACCAGCGGGATGGCGCTGGGCACGATGGGCGGCAGCAAGAGCTTCGACCTGAACGTGGCCGCCGCGGGCAACACCGACGTGATCCGCGCCAAGATGCGCACGATGGAGATGCTCGGCCTCAAGGGCGAGATCGAGGACGTCCTGATCACCCTCTCCGACCAGTACCACCTCGTCCGCCTGCTCAAGGGACGCGGCGGCAACGGCCTGTTCCTCTACCTGGTCCTGGACTCCTCCCGGGCCAACCTGGCGATGGCCCGGCACCAGCTGAGGAGGATCGAGGAGGACCTGGAGGTCTGAACCAGCCCCGCGGTACGGCGACGCGGCCCCGCCCGGGGCCGCCTCGCTCCGACGCAGGTCACTCCACGAACAGACCCCGCGCCGCCGCCTTCGCGTCGAACTCCTCCAGCCGGGCCTGCGCCTGGGGCAGATCGTCGCAGACCGCCTCCAGCAGCACCCGCCCGAGCAGCATCGGCGCGCACGCGGTGTCGAAGGCGAGCCCGGTGCCGACGGCGGCGGGCAGCAGCAGATCGGAGTACTTGGCGACCGGCGCGAACGCGGAGTCGGCGACGGTGACGGTGGTCAGGCCCACGTCCTTGGCGTAGGCGAGGGTGTCGACGACCTCGCGCGGATGCCGGGGCAGCGCGAAGCACAGCAGCGCGGAGGCTCCGGCGCGGACGGCCGCGTCGATCCGGTCCTGGATCATCGTGCCGCCCTCGTTGAGCAGCCGGACGTCCGGGTGGACCTTGGCGGCGAAGTAGGCGAAGCCGTACGCCTGGGACGCGGCCGCGCGCAGGCCGAGCACCGGCAGCGGACGGGAGGCGGCGAGGATCCGGCCGGCCCGCTGCACCGGGCGCGGGTCGGCGAGCAGGTCGGCGAGGTGCCGCAGGTTCTCGATCTCGGCCTCGACGGCCTGCTGGTACTCGTTGAAGGCGCCCGCCTCGGCGGCAGGTTCGGCGGGCACGACCTCGCGCAGATGCCTGCGCAGCGCCGGATAGCCGTCGAAACCGAGGGCGACCGCGAACCGGGTCACCGACGGCTGGCTGACCCCGGCCAGCTCGGCCAGCTCCACGCTGGACAGGAAGGGCACGTCGGCGGCGCGCCGGACCATGCTGTGCGCGATCCGGCGCTGGGTCGGCGTCAGCCGGTGGCCCTCGAACAGCGCCTGCAGCCGGTTCGCGGCACTGTCCGTGACGCCGGGCGTCCCCCCGGTGCTGCTGTCCACGCTCATGACGCGCTCCCCCTCCAGATGTCCGCGAACCGGTCGAGCAGTGCGGCCGCCTGCGTCACGTCGTCCGTGAGCGGCCGGTCGGCCGGGTCGGCGTCGAGGACCGACTCGGCGAGCGCGAACGCCCGGTCGGCCGGCAGCCCGGGGTCGGGCCTCAGGTCGCGCTGGCGCAGCGCCCGGACGGCGGCGACGAGTTCGCAGCCGACCACCAGACGATACGCACCGCACGCGCGCAGGGTCTGCCGCGCGGCGAGCGAGGCGAAGCTCGCCTGTTCCTCGACGCCCCGGGAGAGTACAGCGTGGCCGAGCGAGGCGGGCGCGGAGAAGGCCCGCAGATCACCGAGGGCCGCGCCGGCCGCGTACTCCAGGATCATCACGCCGGAGGAGGCCGGCTCCTGGTCGGCGAGGAAGGGGCGCAGCCGGGTGTAGGCGGGCTCGTTGAGCGTGGACAGACGGGAGGTCGACAGCCGGGCCACCTGGGTCACCGCGAGCCTGAAATGGTCGAGGGCGAGGGCCAGTTGGGCCTGGTAGAAGCCGCCGTGGTGGTAGGCGGCGAGGTCCTCGGGGGAGATGAGCGGGTTCTCGGCGGCCGCGTTGATCTCCACGGTCAGGACCTGCTCCAGGGCGTCGGCGGCGTCGTGCGCCGGGCCGTGGATCTGGGGCAGGCAGCGGAAGCCGTACGGGTCCTGGATCCGGCCGAGCGGCGGGGTGGGCCGGTCGGCGGCGCCGATCAGCTTCCGCATCCGCCGGGCCGCTTCGGCGCTCCCCCGGTGCGGGCGGGCGGCGTGCACGGGGGCGGCGTACGCCTCGTGGGAGCCGTCGACGGCGAGCAGGGACAGGGCGGCGACGACCTGGGTGGCGCCGATGAGCCCGCCCAGTTCGTGCAGGGCGAGCGCGGACTGGCCGAGGGTGAGGGCGTTGCTGCTGATCAGGGCGAGGGCGTCGTTGTTGTCGAGGGGCTGCGGCTCGGGGGCGCCGGCGCCGCGCCAGGGGTGTTCGCCGGCGAGCGCGAGCCCGACCTGGGCGAGGGCCGCGATGTCGCCGGTGCCGACGGAGCCGAACTCGTTGACGAGCGGGTACGCGCCGCTGCGCAGCGCCTCGCACAGGGCGGTGACCACGCTCGGCCGCAGCCCGGCGCCGCCGGCCAGCAGCTGGTTGGCGCGGACGGCGAGCATCGCGCGCACCTGCCGTGCCGGGAGCTGTTCGCCGATGGCGCCGGCATGACTGCGCAGCAGGCGCAGGCCGTGGCCGGCGGCGGACTCGGTAGGCACGTCCTCGTTCCGGTTGGCGCCGACGCCGGTGGACCGGCCGTAGACGCGCCCGGTGGCGGCGATCTGCCGGGCGGCGTCCCAGGAGCGCTCCGCCCGGCGCATCGCATCGGCCCCGGGGACCGGACGCGCGGCGCCGTCGGCGAGGCGTACGACGTCCTCGACGCCGAGCCCGGCGCCCTGGAGGACCACCGTCGCGGACGACACGGACGGTGGCGCGTCCACGATGCGCGACGACATCACACCCAGACTCCCTCCGACCCGTCGACAAGCTATTCACACACCAAGAACTCTGCATGACGCTATGCAGCCGGGCAAGGGGCATCTCGTCCAGCGTCCGGAGAGAGAGGGGGGCTGTCCCCAGTGCGCAGGCGCGTGAGCGCTCCTTAAGGTGGGGCCCATGAGCACACTGGACTCGCCGGACGCGGGCCTGAAGAAGGACCCGGACCTGCGCAAGGAACTCGACGCCACGCTACGGGCCCGCACGGATCTGGGCGCCGACTACGACTCCGCGCTGGTCGACTCCTTCCTGGAGAGGGTCGAGCAGCGGATCGACGACGCGGTGGACCGCCGGGTGCGACGGCACCTGGCCGAGCAGCGGATGGAGAGCGCGCGCGGCACCCGGCGCCCGAAGGACGCCGACAGCTGGCCGGAGCGGTTCGGGTTCGCCATCGTCTCGCTGGTCCTCGCCATACCGCTGTCCGCCGTCGGCGGCGGCGTGGCGGGGACGGTCGGGACGGTGGTCACCTGGGTCGGCATCGTCGGCGTCAACTTCGCCCAGGCGGTGCGGCTCCACCCGGAGCTGCTCGGCGGCCGCCGCGAGCGGCCCGACCGGCGGGACTGAGCGGGCCTCTCCGCCCGGCGGGACCGGCCGGATCCGCGGGTTCACGCCTGCCGGGTCGGCAGGACCATGATCTGGCGGAGGTTGACGTGCCGGGGCCGGCCGACGGCGTAGGCGACGACGTCCGCGACCTCGGCCGCCGAGAGGGCGCCGATCGCCTCCAGCATCCCGTCCAGCTGCCCGGACAGCTCCGCGCTGTCGACGTGGTCCTTCAGCTCCGTCTCCGTCAGCCCCGGCTCGATGTTCGTCACCCGCACGTCCCGCGGCCCGAACTCGGTGCGCAGGGACTGCGAGAGATAGGTGACGGCGGCCTTCGTGGCGCCGTACACCGCATAGTCGGGGAAGGTGATGTGGGCGCCGATGGAGGAGATGTTCACCAGGTCGGCGGTGCGCCCCTCGCCGGCTGCGGCCACCAGGTCGGCGCCGAAGGCACGGATGACCCGCAGCACTCCGCTGACGTTGGTGTCGAGCATCCGCTGCCACTCGTCGATCCGGCCGTCGGCGATCGGGTTCGGGAGCATGACCCCGGCGTTGTTGACGACGAGGTCGACGGCCCCGAACGTGCTGTGCACCAGGTCCCGGGCGGCGTCCACGGAGGCGTCGTCGGTGACGTCCGCCGCCACGGCGAGCGCCTCGCCCCCGTCGGCCCGGATCCTCTCCACCAGCGCCTGAAGCCGGTCGGCGCGCCGGGCGAGCAACGCCACCCGGGCACCCTCGGCGGCGAGCCGCAGCGCGAGGGCCTCGCCGATGCCGCTGGCGGCTCCGGTGACGACGGCGGTGCGGCCGGACAGGTTCTCGTACGACATGGGTGTTCCCCCTGGGTGTTCGCACCGGGGCGGTTCCCGGCGGCTGGCACCACCCTCGCCGGGTCCGGCGGGCGTACCCAGGGATGCGCTTTTCCTGGGTCTGCCAGTACCAGGTTGGCGGCCGGCCGCTCCCCTACGATCGCCGTATGGACGGGGACTGGCTGCAAGGGGAAGTCGGCGACTTCCTGCGCTCACGACGTGCACGGATCCAGCCCGAGGAGGTGGGGCTGCCCAGCCATGGGCGGCGCCGCGTACCGGGCCTGCGCCGCGAGGAGGTGGCCCAGCTCGCGGGGGTCAGCGTCGACTACTACATCCGTCTCGAACAGGGGCGGGGGGCGAGCGTCAGCGACGCCGTGCTGGACGCGATCGCGCGGGTGCTGCGGCTGGACGAGACCGAGCAGGCGTATCTGCGGACGGTGGCGCGGCCCCGCCGCCGGCGCGGGCGGGAGCAGGCCGCGCCCCGTGTCCGCCCGGGCGTGCAGATCCTGCTCGACGGCATGGAGCGCAGCCCGGCGTTCGTGCTGGGCCGCCGCATGGAGGTCCTGGCGTGGAACGCGCTGGGCGATGCGGTGAACGGCTTCAGCCGGCTGGCGCCGGCGGAGCGGAGCATGCCCCGGCAGGTCTTCCTGGACCCGGCCGGCCGTGACCTCTACCCCGAGTGGCCCGCGGTCGCCGCGCAGACGGTGGCCCATCTGCGGGTGAACGCGGGCCGCTACGCCGACGACGCCGGGCTGTGCGCCCTGGTCGGCGAACTCTCCCTGAAGAGCGAGGACTTCCGCCGGCTGTGGGCGGACCACGAGGTCCGCGAGTGCGCGTACGGCGTGAAGAAGGTCCGGCACCCGGTGGCGGGCCTGCTGACCCTCCCCTACGAGACCCTGACGATCCCGGCGGCCCCGGACCAGACGATCGTGGCCTACACCCCGGAGCCGGGCTCGGAAACGGCCGAACGCCTTGCGCTGCTGGGGAGTTGGGAATCCAGTACCGCCCGCTGAGCCCCGCGGAACATGCTTGCGCGGGGACCGCCGCACCCCCGTTTCCGGGGGGCGGGACGACGGCGGTCCCCGCGAGGGACGCGGGCCGGGTCAGGGCCGGGCTTGCGCGTCCGTGGCGCCCATGGAGGTCCGGGAGCCGCTCCGGAGGTCCTTGGCGCCGTTCGCCGCCGGCCCGGGCGGGAAGCCTCCCCAGTGCTCAACGCCTGGGAGGTGCTCCCGTCGCCCCTGCCGACACCCACCAATCTGCCGGACGCGTGTTAAGCGGGTGCTGCGCGCACGTGACACTTCCGGTACGGCTTGAACGGCCCAGGTCACCGCAAGTTCGCCGGGGACATGGGCCGTTCACCGCGGGTTCGCTACTTGTTCCCGCCCTTGGCCAGGAAGGCCAGCAGGTCCTGCCGGCTGACCACGCCGGTCGGCTTGCCCTCCACCAGGACGATCGCCGCGTCGGCGGAGCCGAGCACGGACATCAGGTCGCCGACCGGCTCGCCGGAGCCGACCTGGGGCAGCGGGGCGCACATGTGCTTCTCCAGCGGGTCGTCGAGGGACGCGCGCTTGCTGAACAGGGCGTCCAGCAGCTCCCGTTCCACCACGGAGCCGACGACCTCGGCGGCCATCACGTCGGGGTGACCGGCGCCCGGCTTGACGACCGGCATCTGCGAGACGCCGTACTCGCGCAGCACCTCGATCGCCTGGCCGACGGTCTCCTCGGGGTGCATGTGCACCAGGGACGGGATGGAGCCGCCCGCCTTGTCGTTCAGGACGTCGGCGACGCGGGCGCTCGGGCCCTCGTCCTCCAGGAAGCCGTAGTCGGCCATCCACTCGTCGTTGAAGATCTTGCTGAGGTAGCCGCGTCCGCTGTCCGGGAGCAGGACGACCACGACGTCGTCCGGGCCGAGCCGCTCGGCGACGCGCAGCGCGGCGACGACGGCCATGCCGCAGGAGCCGCCGACGAGCAGGCCCTCCTCCTTGGCGAGGCGGCGGGTCATCTGGAAGGCGTCCTTGTCGGACACGGCGACGATCTCGTCGGCGACGGTGCGGTCGTAGGCGGTCGGCCAGAAGTCCTCGCCGACGCCCTCGATCAGATACGGCCGCCCGGAGCCGCCGGAGTACACCGAGCCCTCGGGGTCGGCGCCGATGACCTTGACCCCGCCGTCGCTGGCGTCCTTCAGATAGCGGCCCGTGCCGGAGATGGTGCCGCCCGTGCCCACGCCGGCCACGAAGTGGGTGATCTTCCCCTCGGTCTGCTCCCACAGCTCGGGGCCGGTGGAGTGGTAGTGCGAGAGCGGGTTGTTGGGGTTGGAGTACTGGTCGGGCTTCCACGCGCCCGGGGTCTCCCGGACGAGCCGGTCGGAGACGTTGTAGTACGAGTCCGGGTGCTCGGGGTCGACGGCGGTCGGGCACACGACCACTTCCGCACCGTACGCGCGCAGCACGTTGATCTTGTCGGTGGAGACCTTGTCAGGGCAGACGAAGATGCACTTGTAGCCCTTCTGCTGGGCGACGATCGCCAGCCCCACACCCGTGTTGCCACTGGTCGGCTCCACGATCGTGCCGCCCGGCTTCAGCTCCCCGCTCTGCTCGGCGGCCTCGATCATGCGCAGGGCGATGCGGTCCTTCACGGAGCCGCCCGGGTTGAAGTACTCCACCTTGGCCAGGACGGTCGCCTGGATGCCCTTGGTCACGGTGTTGAGCCTCACCAGCGGGGTGTTGCCGACGAGGCTGATCATCGAGTCGTGGAATTGCACCGTTGTCTCCGGTCGCTGCAAAAGATGTGGTCGTAGTGGTATCGCCAGCCTAAGGCCAGCTGCGTGGCTCGGGCGGCCGTTCACTCCCCGTTGAGATTGGCGTACGGGCCGTACGGGGCAAGGAGTGGATGTACGGCTACGAGGAGGTGGCGGCGACGCATGACGAGCATGTCGAGGGCGAGGGTGGCCCGGCGTATCGCGGCCGGGGCGGCGTACGGCGGTGGCGGGGCGGGGCTGATCGGCGCGGCCGCGGTCGGTCTGCTGCTGGCGGAGGTAAGGCTGGCCCGGCGCCATGTGGGCAACGGCACCGGCGACCGCGTCCCGGTGGCCGACGGCGTCTACGGCCATACCTACGACGTCCCGGGTGAACCACCCCTGCGCCTGGCCGTGCTCGGCGACTCCACGGCGGCCGGCCAGGGCGTGCACCGCTCGGGCCAGACACCGGGCGCGCTGCTGGCCTCGGGGCTGTCGGCGGTGGCCGAACGCCCGGTGGAGCTGCGGAACGTCGCCCAGCCCGGGGCCCAGTCCGACGACCTGGACCGCCAGGTGGCCCTGGTCCTGTCCGCCTCGTTTCCGGTCCCGGACATCTGCGTGATCATGATCGGCGCCAACGACGTGACGCACCGCATGCCGCCGACGCGTTCGGTACGGCATCTGTCGGCTGCGGTACGGCGGCTGCGCACGGCCGGCGCGGAGGTGGTGGTCGGCACCTGTCCCGACCTCGGCACCATCGAGCCGGTGCAGCAGCCGTTGCGCTGGCTGGCCCGGCGGGCCTCCCGGCAGCTGGCGGCCGCCCAGACGATCGGGGCCGTGGAGCAGGGCGGGCGCACGGTGTCGCTGGGCGACCTGCTGGGGCCCGAGTTCGCGGCGAACCCGCGGGAGTTGTTCGGCCCCGACAACTACCACCCCTCGGCGGAGGGCTACGCGACGGCGGCCATGGCCGTCCTGCCCACGGTCTGCGCGGCGCTGGGCCTGTGGCCGGCGGAGGAGGAACGGCCGGACGTGTCGCGGCGCGAGGGCTTCCTGCCGGTGGCCCGGGCGGCGGCCGAGGCGGCATCGGAGGCGGGCACCGAGGTCACGGCCGCGATGCCGACAGGGCCGCGGGGGCCGTGGGCACTGCTCAAGCGGAGGCGGCGGCGCAGGGTGCCGGAGGCCGAGCCCGCGACTCCGCCGGTCTGACCGGTTCCACCCCCGCCGCCCACTCGTCTCGGTCGAGACAGGGAGGCCAGCAAGCAAGCGCTTAGTAAATTGCGGCCAGTGTCACACCACGGCACCCGTGACCTGATTCATACGTGCGGGTAACTTCCCAACAAGCCCTGCCCCTTTTGAACGGAGCCGTGATGCCCGAAGCCGTCATCGTCTCGACCGCCCGCTCTCCCATCGGCCGCGCCGGCAAGGGTTCCCTCAAGGATCTTCGCCCCGACGACCTGACCGCCACGATCATCCAGGCCGCGCTCGCCAAGATCCCCGAGCTGGACCCCCGGGACATCGACGACCTGATGCTCGGCTGCGGCCTCCCCGGCGGCGAGCAGGGCCACAACCTCGGCCGGATCGTCGCCGTACAGATGGGCATGGACCATCTCCCGGGCTGCACGATCACCCGGTACTGCTCCTCGTCCCTGCAGACCTCCCGCATGGCGCTGCACGCCATCAAGGCCGGCGAGGGCGACGTCTTCATCTCGGCCGGTGTCGAGACGGTCTCCCGTTTCGCCAAGGGCAGCTCCGACCTCCCGGGCACGCACAACCCCCTCTTCGCCGAGGCCGAGGCCCGCACCGCGGCCGTCGCCCAGCAGGAGGGCACCACGTGGCACGACCCGCGTGAGGACGGGCTGATCCCCGACGCCTACATCACGATGGGCCAGACCGCCGAGAACCTGGCCCGCGCCAAGGGCATCACCCGCCAGGACATGGACGAGTTCGGCGTCCGCTCGCAGAACCTGGCCGAGCAGGCCATCAAGAACGGCTTCTGGGAGCGCGAGATCACCCCGGTGACCCTCCCGGACGGCACGGTCGTCAGCAAGGACGACGGCCCGCGCCCCGGCGTCACCCTGGAGGGCGTCGCGGGCCTGAAGCCGGTCTTCCGCCCGGACGGGCTCGTCACGGCCGGCAACTGCTGCCCGCTCAACGACGGCGCCGCCGCCGTCGTCATCATGAGCGACACCAAGGCCCGCGAGCTGGGCCTGACCCCGCTCGCCCGGATCGTGTCCACCGGTGTCTCCGGCCTCTCCCCCGAGATCATGGGCCTCGGCCCGGTCGAGGCCAGCAAGCAGGCGCTGCGGCGCGCCGGCCTGACCATCGACGACATCGACCTGGTCGAGATCAACGAGGCCTTCGCCGCCCAGGTGATCCCCTCCTACCGGGACCTCGGCATCGACATCGACAGGCTGAACGTCAACGGCGGCGCCATCGCCGTCGGCCACCCCTTCGGCATGACCGGCGCCCGCATCACCGGCACGCTCATCAACTCCCTGCAGTGGCACGACAAGCAGTTCGGCCTGGAGACGATGTGCGTGGGCGGCGGCCAGGGCATGGCGATGGTCATCGAGCGCCTCAGCTGACGCACCGTCCGTAGCGGGACAGGCACGTAACGTCAGGAAACGGCCCGGAACCGAGGAATCCCCGAGGTTCTGGGCCTTTCTGTGATCCAATCTCCCCCAGGATGTGACCTATCTCGCTCACCGGGCACATCGGTGCAGGTCAGAGCAGGTAAGCAGAGTGTGCAGCACCCTCACTATCCCAAGTTCCTGTCCGTTTCGTGACGTTACGCACTGACAGCTGCTTAGTCCACCCTTCAAGCTGATGTAGGAAGTCGGGGGTCGACTTTGAACGGGAGTACGTCAGTGAGCGCCATGCCGATCGCCCTGCTGCTCACCACGGTCGCCACCGGCGCCGTGGGCGTCGCCGTCCTGCGCACCGTTGTGAAGCTGCGTCGCCAGCTCACGGAGCTGCAGAGCCGGCTCGCGGAGAACCAGTCGGCCGCCATGCGCGCGCTGCTGCCGAACGCACGCAGCCACGCCGACGCCGACCAGATACGCACGGCCGTGGCCGAGGCGCTCGCCGAGGAGCGGGAGCGCGAGCTGGCCGAGGCGCGCGCCTTCTGGGCCGCGCAGGAGGCCCGTGACGCCTCCGACACCCCCTCCCTGCTGGGCCTGCCGGACGCCGCCGAGCTGTTCCTGCCCCGGCAGAGCGACTTCGTCGGCCTGGAGCCGGTGTCCGAGCCGACCGCCGACACCGACGAGTTCGCCGGGGAGTCCCCGGAACTGGCCGCGGCCCGCCGCCGTCACCCCTCGCACCCCGACTTCGTCCCGGTGCAGTCGCCGATGGTCAACGACCACGAGCGCACGGTGACCACGCTGGAGCAGCTGGCCGCCGAGCAGGTCGAGCTGTCCGACGTCCGCCCGGGCCCGCTCGGCACCCTCGACGTCTACGCCTTCGCCGACGGCACCACCCTGTGCATGACCCCGGGCCACCGCGAGACCGCGGAACGCCTGGCGGTGGCCGTGGAAGCGGGCGAGGCCCCGTATCTGCTGGGCGGCTCCGGCATCTCCGGCGCCTACACCCTCACCTTCGCCTGCGGCGAGGACACGGTCTACATCCTGGCCGACAGGGTCATAGCGTCTCTCTGAGAGGGGCCTTCAGACCCCGGCCCGCTGACGCGCCTCCTCGACCAGCCGCACCGCCTCGGCGACTTCGGCGTCACTGCGCAACACCAGCCCCAAGTCATGCGCGGCGACCAGAAGCTGGTCGGCCGCCGCGAACATCCCCGCGTCCGGCATCTCCCGAGGCTCGACGCCTGGCTGTTCCAGCAACTGGGCCTGCCGGGAAAGCTCCCTCGCCACAGCCAAGGCCTCACCGGCGGCGCCTCGTTGCAGCCGGCTCTGCGGAGCGGCCCGCAACCGGTCGGCGAAATGATCCACTGCTTGGGTCAAGGGCGTCGTATCAACCACGCGCCGAGCGTAACGTGCCGCACTGTTGCCAATACGCGAACGCTCAGGCACGGTGACGTGAAGGACCGGCTTACATCCCCTTTGCGTTCGGAGGCGCCGATGTCCCAGCTCTTCTCCGAGGAGACCCACCGCAATCTGCTCGCCCGCATTCCCCACTGCACCGGTCGTGAGATCTCCGACTGGCTGCGCACCGTAGAAGAAGGCCCCGCCCTGGTCCGGTTCGAGGAGAAGGTCAGCTGGCTCCGGCACGAGTACGACCTCGCGTACGGCCACGCGAAGGCGATCGTCCATGAGTACGACCTCCGCAGGGCAGCCCGCAAGCTGCTCTAGACGGCGAAGGGCCCCGGGTCGGAACCCGGGGCCCTTCTCGTCGTCCTACGACCGGTGTGTGCGCTAGTCGTTGTTGGTGAAGATCGCCACCAGCCGCAGCATCTCCACGTAGATCCACACCAGGGTCATGGTGAGGCCGAACGCGGCCAGCCAGGACTCGTTGCGCGGGGCGCCGTAGGCGATGCCGTCCTCGATCTGCTTGAAGTCGAGGGTGAGGAAGAACGCGCCGAGCAGGATCGCGACGATGCCGACGAGCGCGCCGAGCGGGCCGAAGCTGCGCAGGCCGCCGTTCTCGGCGACGCCGAACGCGACCAGCAGCAGGTTGACCGCCATGACCACCATGAACGCCATGGCGATGGCGATGCCGACGCGGGCGTAGCGGGCGGTGACGCGGATCCAGCCGGCCTTGTAGACCAGCAGGGTCGCGCCCGAGACCGCCATGGTGCCGAGCACCGCCTGGAAGGGGGCGCCGCTCCAGCGGCTGTTGTACATCTCGCTGATGACGCCGAGGAAGACGCCCTCGAAGGCGGCGTACCCGAGGATCAGCGCGGGCGACGGGGTGCGCTTGAAGCTCTGGATCATCGCCAGGACGAACGCGACGATCGCGGAGCCGACGGCCAGGCCGTAGCTGGTCGTCGAGACCGGCAGCAGGGCCCAGGCGAGGACCGCGCCGACGGCGACGGTGCCGAGCGTGATGGCCGAGCGGACGACCACGTCGTCCATCGTCATCCGGTCGGTGGTGACCGGAGCCTGCGGCGGGGCGCCGTGCTGGACGCCGCCCTGCGCGTACGGGTTCTGGGCGTAGGGGTTCTGCGCGTACGGGTTGCCCTGTGCGTACCCGGCCTGCGGTGCGGTGTTGAAGCCGGCGTAGCCGCTGTCGCGGCTGAACCCCCGTCGCGAGAAGACCGGGTTACTGCTCCTCATTGCACTCCTCCATGGCTGCCGTGCGCAGCCTTGGCTCAAGAGTAATGGATTGGCAAAGGACCGACCATGATACCTGAGGAGGATCTTTCCCCTGCCGTGCTCCCCAACACGCTACGCGTACCGGCGATTCCCGGCCAAGGGTGATCGCGTTCCATGACGAACCTGCTACGCGACCGAGATGTGGCGCTACCCCAGCGGAAACCCGGTGTACGCCTCGGCCAGGTCGGTCTCGGCCGCTCGGGAGGAGGCGATCCGTTCCAGCCGGGCCCGCTGCAGGCGGGCGTCGAAGGGAGTGTCGTGCGGGGCCGGATGGAGCATCGTCGTCATGTCGTAGGAGAACCGCTCGGCCTGCCAGACGCGGCGCAGGCAGGTCGCGGAGTACGCGTCGAGGAGGTCCGGGGAGCCGGTGTCCCTCTCGTGGACGAGGGCGCGGGCGAGCGTGACGACGTCACCGACGGCGAGGTTCATGCCTTTGGCGCCGGTCGGCGGGACGATGTGGGCGGCGTCGCCGGCGAGGAAGAGACGGCCGTGGCGCATCGGTTCGTGGACGAAGGACCGCATGGGCGTGACCGACTTCTGGGTGATGGGCCCGCGTTCCAGCCGCCAGTCGCCGTCGGTCTCGAAGCGCCGCTCCAGCTCCGCCCAGATGGCGTCGTCCGTCCACTCGCCGGCGTCCGTGTCGGCGGGCACCTGGAGGTAGAGGCGGGAGACGAAGGATTCGATGGGGAG